>JBGVIE010000046.1:0-14106 GCA_045122895.1 Lachnospiraceae bacterium | reverse complement strand
TCCCTCTCGGTACTGAGTCTCATCGCAAACTAACTTCAAACTCACGCCAATAAATTTGAATTCTGATTTCCAACCGGATTTTCTCGTGCTGTAATTGCTGTTCAATTGTTAAGCTTATTATAACTGGGATAAAAATAAGATATCGTCCTTTATAGTAACGATTTAAAAACGAAATCATCCTTTTAAGTAATGATTTTAGAATTTTTAAAAATTTCAAGTATCTCGAGGTAATAAAAAACCCCTTAGAACCAAAAGGCTCTAAGGGGCATAAATACTAGGTTTTTAGGCTATTTTTTGCTTAACCCTACTTACTAGCTATAGCAGCCTGTGCTGCAGCAAGTCTAGCGATTGGTACACGGAATGGTGAACATGATACATAATCAAGACCAATCTTGTGGCAGAATTCAACTGATGAAGGATCTCCACCATGTTCTCCACAGATACCAACGTGAAGCTTAGGATTTACTGGCTTACCAAGCTTGATTGACATTTCCATTAACTTACCAACACCTGTCTGGTCAAGCTTAGCAAATGGATCGTTCTCAAAGATCTTTGTGTCATAGTAAGCATCTAAGAACTTACCAGCATCGTCTCTTGAGAAACCGAATGTCATCTGTGTTAAGTCGTTTGTACCGAAGCAGAAGAAGTCAGCTTCCTTAGCGATTTCATCAGCTGTAAGAGCTGCTCTTGGGATTTCGATCATTGTACCAACTTCGTATTCAAGAGCTACACCAGCCGCTGCGATTTCAGCGTCTGCTGTCTCAACTACAACCTTCTTAACATATTTTAATTCTTTGATTTCGCATACAAGTGGAATCATAATTTCTGGCTTAACATTCCAATCTGGATGAGCTGCCTTAACCTCAAGAGCTGCACGGATAACAGCCTTTGTCTGCATCTTAGCGATTTCTGGATATGTTACAGCAAGACGGCATCCTCTGTGACCCATCATTGGGTTAAATTCATGTAATGAAGCGATGAGAGCCTTGATATCTTCAACGCTCTTGCCCTGTGAATCAGCAAGCTTCTTGATATCTTCTTCTTCTGTTGGAACGAATTCATGAAGAGGTGGATCAAGGAATCTGATTGTAACTGGGTTACCTTCAAGCGCTTCGTAAAGAGCCTTGAAATCTCCCTGCTGATATGGAAGGATCTTTTCAAGAGCTGCTTCTCTTTCTTCTACTGTGTCAGCACAAATCATCTCTCTGAATGCTGCGATTCTGTCTTCTTCGAAGAACATATGCTCTGTACGGCAAAGACCGATACCTTCAGCACCAAGTTCTCTAGCCTTCTTAGCGTCAGCTGGAGTATCTGCGTTTGTTCTAACCTTTAATGTTCTATACTTGTCAGCCCATCCCATAATTCTTCCGAATGTACCAGCGATCTGAGCGTCAACTGTTGGGATAATGCCTTCGTAAATATTACCTGTTGTACCATCGATAGAGATTTCTGAACCTTCTACGAATGTCTTACCAGCTAATGTAAACTTCTTGTTTGCTTCGTCCATGTTGATATCTCCACAACCAGAAACACAACATGTACCCATACCACGAGCAACTACGGCAGCGTGTGATGTCATACCACCACGAACTGTAAGGATACCCTGAGCAGCCTTCATACCTGTAATATCTTCTGGAGATGTTTCAAGACGAACAAGAACTACCTTCTCACCCTTTGCAGCCCATTCAACAGCGTCATCTGCTGTGAATACAACCTTACCACATGCAGCACCTGGAGAAGCTCCAAGACCTTTACCGATTGGAGTAGCAGCCTTTAATGCAGCAGCGTCAAACTGTGGATGTAATAATGTATCTAAGTTACGAGGATCAATCATTGCAACAGCTTCTTCTTCTGTTCTCATTCCTTCGTCAACTAAATCGCAAGCGATCTGAAGAGCAGCCTGAGCTGTTCTCTTACCATTTCTTGTCTGGAGCATGTAAAGCTTCTTATTCTCTACAGTAAATTCCATATCCTGCATATCTCTGTAGTGATCTTCAAGAATCTTGCATACTTCCTGGAACTGAGCAAATGCTTCTGGGAATGTTTCAGCCATCTGTGTAATTGGCATTGGAGTTCTTACACCGGCAACAACGTCTTCACCCTGTGCGTTTGTAAGGAATTCACCCATAAGCTTCTTTTCACCTGTAGCAGGGTCTCTTGTAAATGCAACACCTGTACCACAGTCATCACCCATGTTACCGAAAGCCATTGACTGTACGTTAACAGCTGTTCCCCATGAGTAAGGGATATCGTTATCTCTTCTGTATACGTTAGCACGTGGGTTGTCCCATGAACGGAATACAGCCTTAACAGCACCCATTAACTGTTCCTTAGGATCATCTGGGAAATCTGTACCGATCTTAGCTTTGTATTCAGCCTTGAACTGTCCAGCAAGCTCCTTAAGATCTTCTGCTGTAAGTTCAACGTCCTGTGTAACGCCTCTATCAGCTTTCATCTTGTCGATAAGCTCTTCAAAGTACTTCTTACCTACTTCCATAACTACGTCAGAGTACATCTGGATGAATCTTCTGTAGCAATCCCATGCCCAACGTGGGTTTCCTGATTTTTCAGCAATTGTGTTAACAACTGTTTCATTTAAACCAAGGTTAAGGATTGTATCCATCATACCTGGCATAGATGCTCTAGCACCTGAACGTACAGATACTAAAAGTGGATTTTCCTAATCACCGAATTTCTTTCCTGTGATTTCTTCCATCTTTACGATGTATTCATTGATCTGTCCCTGAATCTCATCGTTAATTTCACGACCATCTTCATAGTACTGTGTACATGCTTCTGTTGTAATTGTGAAGCCCTGAGGTACTGGAAGTCCTAAGCTTGTCATCTCTGCAAGGTTAGCACCCTTACCACCAAGAAGCTCTCTCATGTTAGCGTTACCTTCGCTAAAAAGGTATACCCATTTGTTTGCCATTTTACAATTCCTCCTAAAATTTACTTTATCTTATAAGGTAACCCTTATAATTACGTGTTAATGACTTTTTTGCACGCAAAAAGAGCGCAGTTTTAGTCACATAGCAATTATAACAATTGATTGATATTTCGTCAATTCTATTTTTTTCCTTTTAGGTTTATTTCCGGAAAGCCTACACCTAGTGCAGTTCCGAGTGTTATACAGGCTACATCTTTTTCATCTTTGAAAAAAAGTGCCGCTGCAGTCCCATCATGGATGAGTCTTATCATTATGTTCCTGTCAAGCGCTTTTTCAAGATCTGCCGCAAGTATTCCCGCATAATTTTCACCAATCTCGCTAAGCTTTGCATATCCGCCTCTACCTGAAAAAATCTGTCCATCCATAACATAATTAGCTATGCTTATGCATATCTCCCAGCCAACCTCGCCATACTCAGTTGCCTGATTATAGGTATCTACTATAACATCTACAATATACTTGTGAAGCTCCCTCGCCTGCAAAAGTCTGTCTTCGTCATTTTCCACATTCCATGCCATATTTATTGATTTCACACTTGGAAGTTCTATTAATTGCTGCTGTTCATGTTCGTCATTAATGGCTATTACTCTTTTTATCTTTGTCTGACCAAGGTCAAATACAATATGCACTTTTTCTTTTCCGCCTACCTGTGTAAGACATCCGAATGCACCTGTTTTTGAATTATTGTCATTTCTTATAATCTTGTATGGCTTTACACCTGCTCTCGCAAACACATCGTAAGCCACATCTACCATATATTTTCCCATAACTCCACATGCCAGTCCTCCTGACAAAATTATGGTCTTTAGTTTTGCCCAATACTCCCAGTGTTCATCATTCCAGTCATTTCTTGCAGCTCTGTTTTCTGGTAATCCCGTTTTCAATGTAAGCAACAACATTCCAAGCCTGTTTCCGTATTTTTTTGCTATCATCTCAGCCCGGATATTTCCCTGCATAACTCTATGGTCAAGCAGTTTCGGCAAATCCATTTCTTTATAGTCATCAAGCGTTATATGAAGTTCATCTGCATGCTGTTTAATCTCTTCAATTATCTGACCTGCACCAAAAATCTCTTTAAAAGTCATTCCTTCAAGCTCGTCCTCTATCCCATTCAACGGAAGCTTAGCTATCTTTATTTTGTTCAATGAGCAATTTGATGTAAGGTATTCTCTTCCCATATGTGTTGTGGAAATAAAAGGATTTTTCATTTTTTTCATCCCTTCTGTAACAAATAAGACTGCTATATACATAACAGTCTTACTTTTAGTGATTAAAATTCAAATTTTTTATCAAAATAAGCCTTTAAGTCTTCAATCTTAATTCTTTCCTGTTCCATTGTATCTCTGTCTCTGACTGTTACACATCCGTCAGTTTCTGATTCGAAATCATATGTCACACAGAAAGGTGTTCCAATTTCATCCTGTCTTCTATATCTCTTTCCGATATTTCCTCTGTCATCAAATTCACAGTTATACTCTTTACAAAGCTCTGTATATATCTTTTCTGCGCCTTCGTTTAACTTCTTAGACAATGGAAGCACACCAATTTTTACCGGTGCAAGTGCCGGATGAAAATGAAGCACTGTTCTCATATCTCCACCTTCAAGTTCCTCTTCATCATATGCTGCGCAGAGGAATGCAAGTGTTACTCTGTCTGCACCTAGAGATGGCTCGATTACATATGGAATATATTTTTCCTTTGCCTCATCATCAAAGTATGACATATCTTCACCTGATGTATTCTGATGCTGAGTAAGGTCATAATCAGTTCTGTCAGCAATACCCCAAAGCTCGCCCCATCCAAATGGGAATAAGAATTCGATATCTGTTGTTCCCTTGCTGTAGAAGCATAATTCTTCCGGAGAATGGTCTCTGGCTCTCATCTCCTCGTCTTTCATGCCAAGACTCTTTAACCAGTTGATACAGAATTCTCTCCAGTATTGGAACCACTCAAGGTCTGTTCCCGGCTTACAGAAGAATTCAAGTTCCATCTGTTCGAACTCCCTTGTTCTGAATGTAAAGTTACCAGGTGTAATTTCGTTTCTGAACGACTTACCAATCTGTCCAATACCAAATGGCATCTTCTTTCTTGATGTTCTCTGAACATTCTTGAAGTTAACAAAAATACCCTGTGCTGTTTCTGGTCTTAAGTACACCGTGTTCTTTGCATCTTCAGTTACACCCTGGAATGTCTTGAACATAAGGTTAAACTGTCTGATGTCTGTAAAATTGTGTTTTCCACAAGATGGACATACAATATTCTTTTCATCAATAAAATTCTTCATTTCTTCCTGTGACCATGCATCTACAGAACCTTCAATTTCGAAGTTGTTTTCTGCTGCCCAGTCTTCGATAATCTTATCTGCCCTGAATCTCTCGTGACATTCTTTACAATCCATAAGTGGATCTGCAAAACCGCCAAGATGTCCTGAAGCTACCCAGGTCTGTGGGTTCATAAGTATTGCACAATCAACACCAACGTTATATGGATTTTCCTGAACAAACTTTTTCCACCATGCTTTCTTAACATTGTTCTTAAGTTCAACACCAAGATTACCGTAATCCCATGTATTAGCTAATCCTCCATAAATCTCTGAACCAGGATACACAAATCCTCTGGCTTTTGCAAGAGCAACGATTTTTTCCATTGTTTTTTCCATCTTCTTAATCCTCCGCTTTATATAAAATATAATTAACTTTGTCTGCTGTAGTAGTTACTACGTCTTTATCAATTGTTACATTGTCATTGAAATATACTATTTCACCAGGCACATATACAGTCATCTCACTATTTGTATAAAAAACTGTAAGTTCATCTTTGTTTTCAAGCTGATTCTTTGTTACAGTTCCAGTCTCTCCAACCTTGTCAAATTTGCCGCCAAGCTTAATATTCTTTTCTTCTGCATCCTTGATACTTCCAACAAAAAGTTTCATCTCTTTTTCCGGCTTAACAAAATCGTTCGTGTACTTTACATAAGAATCGCTATTTGCAAACTTATACCATAATAAGGCTACATCTTTCTTAACCTTAAGGCTTTCTTTTGTTACGCTGTCCGCACCATTTTCTTTGTTAAATAATGCCACATCCTCATCAATAACTTTTTCTAAATCTTCTTCTGTATAGTAGTCTTTGTCAAAAATTTCTTCATATTTTACAGAGATTTTGCCATCCTTTTCGACTACCACATCTGCCATAGACTTGTTTGAATCGCTTTTTTTGCTGCACCCTGCAAACATTGTTACTGCTGCAAGTATAAGCACAGCACTTTTCATAAACTTACGCATTTTTCACCTCCGTGCACAATATGAGGGTTATTATACCCTTATTCACGTTTTATTTCAACTGTCAAATTCCTTTAAGCAATTGTAGGCTTTTGAATTCCTTGTCAATGTACTGCCTCATATGCCTGTCCATTATTGTTGAAAACTCTCTCATCACATCGGGCGTAACCACAAATGTATAAAGCTTTGCAATGTCTGAACTGATGACATATTGAAAAGTATATCTTACAGATTCTGATATTTTTATTATTCCTGCCCTTTTGTCAATGCAATTTAAACATACACATCCTGAAGACTGCATACTGTAATGAAAAATATTATCTTTTTTATGGCACACGATACATTCGAACATTTCAGGATATTCACCATTCTGAGTCATAATTTTCAATTCAAATATTCTTCTTATCAACTGATTATCTATATTGGGTTTAATCAATGCTCTAAAAGACTGATATAGAAGGTTCAGCATATCCGCCGCATCAACATTTTCTCTACCGTAATAATCTGCAAGTTCAAGAAAATAAAAGCCATAATATGCTCCTTCCAAATCATGAACAAGCTCATCAAAAAAATTTCTGATTTCAACCGAGATAATATTGTATGCACTTTTCCCCTCATACACAGTGAATTCTCCAAATACAAACGGACGTGTCCCTGCCAAAAGAGAGCTTTTGGGACGTCTTGCGCCTTTTGCAAATGCGGTTATCTTACCACGTTCTTTTGTAAGCAGCACTATCCTCTTGTCATAATCACCTACCGGTGTAGCTGATAAAACCATACCATTTACTATTATTTTATCTGTCATTTTTATCATATCCAAAATTCTTTAAGTAAAAGTCGCTGTCTCTCCATTCTTTTTTGACCTTTACCCAGAGCTTTAAATTTGCCTGACATTCAACAAGCTGTTCAATCTCGTAACGCGCAGCACTTCCGATTTTCTTAAGCATTGCACCACCTTTTCCTATTATGATACCTTTGTGAGAATCTCTTTCACACACGATTGTAGCATCGATATCAACCATCTGACCACCTTTTCTAAAATGCATTTTGTCTATGTAAACTGCTATCCCATGTGGAATCTCATCATCAAGACATTTGAGTGCTTTTTCCCTTATAAGTTCTGATACAATCTGTTTCATCGGCTGGTCTGTAACTGTATCTTCGTCATAGTAGCTCGGTCCATATGGAAGATACTTAAATATCTGTTCGATTACAGTGTCTGTATTGTTTCCTTTTAGTGCTGACGCCGGTATTATCTCCGCAAAATCATATATTTTTCTGTATGTGTCGATAAATTCAAGTATATCCTCTCGTGCAACTGTATCTACTTTGTTTATTACGAGTATTACCGGTGTGTTGATATTTTTTAACACCTCTGCTATATGTCGTTCGCCCGCACCTACGAAGTTGGTAGGTTCTACAAGCCACAATATAACATCTACTTCTTTAAGCGTTCTCTCAGCCACATTTACCATATACTCACCAAGCTTGTTTTTTGCTTTGTGGATTCCAGGTGTATCAAGGAAGACAATCTGTCCTTCGTCACAGGTATAAACTGTCTGAATCTTATTTCTTGTAGTCTGTGGCTTATTAGATGTTATCGCTATCTTTTGTCCAATAAGTCTGTTCATAAGTGTAGATTTTCCTACGTTTGGTCTTCCGATTAATGTTACAAACCCTGATTTAAAATTATCCTTCATCTAATATCCTTTCCATTTGTCATTTACTTAAGAAAACAAATTCTTTGTAACTAAAAACAATTCTTTCGCCTCGTCAATTTTGCTCTCATTTCCTATTACACAAATATTCTTATCATCTAATACAGCTTTTACAAGTGGAGCAAGATTTCTTATATCTTCTTCTTTTGTCCCCAGCACTTCATCTCGCTCCTTCTGAAGCGTATCAATATCTACATTGCACAAATATGCATTCATTGATCTTCTTCCTCTTGCCGACGGAGTAAGAGGAGTGTCCATTCCACTTATTGTACCGATGATGAATTTTGTCATCTCTCTTTCGGAAAGCTTTATGTTCGCCAAATATTCTGGCGCTTTCTCGTAGTTTTCAAAGGTTTTTTGTAGATTAGGGTCCCTATATGACGAAAATCCTGCATTACCAAGTCTTGCGAATGAAGAACTGCATCCATATGCACCTCCCTGAACTCTTACCATATTCCATAAATACTCATAATTTAAAATTGTTGACATCACTCTTACATATCCCGAGTATTCAAATCCATATTTCTTAAAGTTTCCAGTCTGTACTACATACTGAATCTGAGCTGAGGTCTTAAAGCCTTCATTTTTCTCTATCTCTTTAGAAGCTTCTATTTTCGACAAGTCAAGAGTCTTATCTGTAGCTAACTTAGCTTTAAATTCACAGATATACTTTTTAGTAATGTTAAGTCCATCTTCACCAGCAGTACAGCTCATCAACAGGTTGTCCTGCCTGAACATATACTTTGTTATTTTCTTTAATTCTTCTATGAGGGTATCCTTTTTCTTATCGTAATTCTTAATTAAGTCATCGACAAAATAGAAGTAATTTATCCCCTTTAAATTCTCTGTAAGACTTGCCGTCTTAGAGATAGATGCCTGACTTCTAAGCGTTGCTGCCATATGCCCTGAATGATTTAAGTTCATCTCAAGTCTTGATTTAATCTCTAAAAGTATCTCAAAAATTCTCTTTTCATCCTCATAAATAGTTGTATTTATAATCTTTTCTATTATATCAAAAGCAAAATCAATCTTATCATACATTACCCTTGCTTTAAAATCCGCAAATATTCTGTACTTATCCTGTTCAACAAAATCATTGTGGATACTTATGTCAAATCCAATTCCACCTGAATTCTTATTAACCTGATTTGCTATCTCACTATATGTCATTGTCTCTGTATCTATATACCCAAGCACAGTTTTTATAAGTCCAAGATATGGCATTACCTTTTCGGGAAGCTCTGTTATCTCAAACATAAAATTAATGTATGCTATTTGATTTGTAAAGACATTATGTTTTACATATGTCGTTCCATCAACCTCTTCAATTTCATTATCGAACTTTTCTACTTCTTTTCTGATATCTGATACCTGAAGTAATGGAATTTTCTTTATTTCCTCTTCATCTGACGGCTCGTCTTTGTATCTTTCTAAAGCCTTAGTATCTTCTACCAGTTTTTTTATTTCTTCTTCTGATAAGCCTGCCTTATATTCTGCAAGCTTGTCTTCCAATTCTTTTTCCATTTTTGCTGTAAGTCCTTTTACAGGATTTACAATTACTATAGAGCTATGTGGATTATTAAGAAGTGTTTTTTCTATGAGTTGTTCAAAATATCCCTCATTTATTTTTTTCTTTAACACTTCAAACGTCTCATTAGACTGCAAGTGAATGAAAGGCTTATTATCGTCGTATAACCAGCTATCATACATCTGAAGACCATACATAAGTCCCTTAGGATATGATCCAAAATCTGCCTCTCTTGTCTGGAATTCAAACACGTTAATTCCTGCCTCTAAAGATTCTTTGTCAATCCCATCTTTTACAAGCTTTAGTAATGTATCTTTAATTATCTTAATGAAATTTTCTTTGTCTGATTCATTTGCATTCTTCGCTACTATTGAATAGTATGGCTGGAACATACATTCTGCATAACTGCTGTATATATCTTTTCCTATTCCCGCATCAATGAGCGCCTGCTTTACAGGTGCTCCCGGCATTGCACACAACGCGTAGTCAAGTACCTTAAATGCCATATATTCAATTTTATCGCCTGCCACTCCTGTTACACAGTTGTATGAAAGGTATGTGTTATCTTCTTCTGACTCATTTTCTGTAATAGAGTAAGATGCCTTCTCTGTTATTGTCTGTTCAAATGGCTTTTGCAATTTAATCTCTGAATCCACATCCAGGTAGTCATATCCTGACAAATATTCACTATCAAACCATTCAAGATACTCATCCATATTCATGTCGCCGTAAAGGTATATATAACAGTTTGATGGATGATAGTATGTTCTATGAAAATCAAGATACTGTTCATATGTTAAATCAGGAATACTTGCAGGTGCTCCTCCAGACTCATTTGCATAACATGTATCTGGATAAAGACTATGCATTATTTGTCTCTCAAGCACATCATCTGGTGATGAGAATGCTCCCTTCATCTCGTTATATACAACACCATTGTATGTTATTTTATCGTCTGCTGATTCTAAGTTATAGCTCCAGCCCTCCTGTTTAAAAATCTCTTCATGCTTATAGATGTTCGGATTAAAAACCGCGTCCATATACACATCTACAAGGTTATGAAAATCTGCGTCATTTGTACTCGCAACGGGATATACAGTCTTGTCTGCATAAGTCATAGCATTTAAAAATGTGTTTAACGAGCCCTTTACCAATTCCATAAACGGATCTTTTACGTTGAATTTCTTCGAACCACAAAGTACGGTATGTTCAACTATGTGCGGAACACCTGTATCATCTGCCGGTGGTGTCTTAAATCCAACACAAAATGTTTTGTTATTATCTTCACAAGGGATAAGTGCAATACGTGCCCCTGTCTTTTTATGTTTTAATAAAAATCCTTCTGCATTTAATTCATCTAATTTTACTTGTTGTACTATTTCATAAGCTTTGTTCTCTTTTATCAATTAACTTTTCCTCCATAATCGCATATATTGTCTATAATACCATAAATTATACTTTTCATTCAACACAAAAAAGAGTGTCCCATTATGAGACACTCTGATTTTAGTTTATAATTACTTAAAGTACTGGACACCTGATTCAAATATCTTAAGGTCCTGTTCACCATAGATGTTAATAGCAACTGATCTGTCTCTTCTCTCTGAGTGAGCCATCTTACCTAAACATCTTCCGTCAGGACTTGTAATACCTTCTATTGCGTAGAACGAACCATTTACATTCCATTCTTCGTCCATTGTAGGTATTCCTGCTTCGTTTACATACTGTGTTGCCACCTGTCCGTTTTCGAAGAGTTTCTTAATCCATTCTTCATTTGCTACGAATCTACCTTCACCATGAGATGCAGGATTAACGTATGTCTTTCCTACCTCTGCTAACTGAAGCCATGGTGATTTGTTAGATACAACCTTTGTGTATACCATCTTAGATATATGTCTGTTAATTGTGTTGTATGTCAATGTTGGAGCATTTTCATCCTGTCCTGTAATCTGTCCGTTTGGTACAAGACCAAGTTTAATAAGTGCCTGGAAACCATTACAGATACCAAGTGCAAGACCATCTCTTTCATTTAACAGCTTGTGTACAGCTTCTTTCATCTTTTCATTTCTGAAAGCAGTTGCAAAGAACTTGGCTGAACCGTCTGGTTCATCGCCTGCACTAAATCCACCTGGGAACATAATAATCTGTGACTGTGCAATGCTATCTTCAAATACCTTAACAGAATCTCTTATATCATCTGCTGTAAGGTTCTTAAATACCTTAGTGATTACGTTAGCACCAGCTCTTTCAAATGCCTTTGCGGTGTCATACTCACAGTTTGTACCTGGGAATACAGGAATGAATACTGTTGGTTTTGCAACCTTATTCTTGCATACATATACACTTCCTTCTGTATATTCCGGTGTATCAAGTTCTTTCTTATCTTCTGTTACTCTTGTTGGGAATACTTTTTCAAGTGTTCCTTCCCAAGCTGAAAGTGCTTCATCTAAGTTGATTACAGCACCATTATATTCTATTGTAGCTTTGTCTGTTACTTCACCGATAACCTTAGCTTTTCCTGCAACCTCTGCCACCTTATCAGCCTTAACTTCAACTACGATATTACCAATTCCAGGAGCAAATAATTCTTCTGCTGTTATATCTGAAATCTTCATACCCATCTTGTTACCAAATGCCATCTTACTTACTGCTGCAGCAACACCCTTTGCATCCACAACATAAGCTGCAACGATTGCACCTGCACCGATTAATGCGTGTACATCTTCATACATAGCCTTAGCCTGTTCATAATCTGGTAAATCAAATTCGTTCTTAGCTAATTCAAATAATGCAATCTTATCTCCTGCATTCTTAAATTCAGGAGTTATCACATCTTTTTCTCTTGCAACATCTACTGCAAATGATACAAGTGTCGGTGGAACATCGATTTCGTTGAATGTTCCTGACATACTATCCTTACCACCAATTGATGGAAGACCAAATCCTATCTGAGCATCATATGCACCAAGTAATGACGCAAATGGCTGACTCCATCTTGATGGATCCTCTGACATTCTTCTAAAGTATTCCTGGAATGTAAATCTAATCTTCTTGTAATCACCACCTGCTGCAACAATCTTTGAAATTGATTCGATTACAGCATAAATTGATCCGTGGTATGGACTCCAGCTTGACAAGTATGGATCAAATCCGTAACTCATCATCGTTACAGTGTCGCATGTAGCTCCAAGAACAGGAAGCTTAGCTACCATTGCCTGTGTCTCTGTAAGCTGATATTTTCCACCGTGTGGCATATATACTGAACCTGCACCGATAGAACCGTCAAACATCTCCACAAGACCTTTTTGTGAACATACATTAAGGTCTGCAAGTGTCTCAAGCCATTTTGCTTTGATATCATCAACTACTGCATTTACAAAGTATTTATCTTCTTCTGAAGGCATGTCTACTGATACATTTGTCTCCTGATGAGCACCGTTTGTATCGAGGAATGCTCTCTTTAAATTAACGATTTCTTTGCCTCTCCACTTAAGAACAAGTCTTGGCTCTTCTGTTACTACTGCAACCTCTGTAGCTTCAAGGTTCTCTTCGTTAGCGTATTTCATAAATTCAGCTACATCAGCAGGATCTACTACCACTGCCATTCTTTCCTGTGATTCAGAAATAGCGATTTCCGTTCCGTCAAGACCAGCATATTTCTTTGGTACCTTATCAAGATTGATATCAAGTCCATCAGCTAATTCACCGATTGCTACAGATACGCCACCTGCACCAAAGTCGTTACATTTCTTTATTAACTTGCTTACTTCAGGTCTTCTGAATAATCTCTGAAGCTTTCTCTCTGTAGGGGCATTACCCTTCTGAACTTCTGCTCCACAGGTCTCAATAGATGCCTCTGTGTGAACCTTAGAAGATCCTGTTGCACCACCACAACCATCTCTACCTGTTCTACCACCTAATAAGATAATGATATCTCCCGGATCAGAGTTCTCTCTCTTAACAGCTTTTCTAGGAGCTGCACCAAGTACGGCACCAATCTCCATTCTCTTAGCTACATAATTCGGATGATAAATCTCTTTAACAAGACCTGTTGCAAGACCAATCTGGTTACCATATGAACTATATCCATTAGCAGCACCTCTGACAAGCTTCTTCTGTGGGAGCTTGCCCTTAAGCGTTTCTGACTTAGGTCTTGTTGGGTCTGCAGCACCAGTGACACGCATAGCCTGATATACGTATGTACGTCCTGACAATGGATCTCTGATTGCTCCACCAAGACAAGTAGCAGCACCACCGAAAGGTTCTATTTCTGTTGGATGGTTATGTGTCTCGTTCTTGAAATTAACAAGCCATTCTTCTGTAATAACACCTTTACCATCGTTGTAATCTATTTCAATTGGAACTACGATACTACAAGCATTAATTTCATCTGACTCTTCCTGATCATCAAGTTTTCCTTCTTTTTTGAGTTTTCTCATAGCCATAAGAGCTAAATCCATAAGACATACGAACTTATCATCTCTTCCTGCAAAAATTTCTTCTCTATCCCTGATATATCTGTTATAAGTATCTTCGATAGGCGCCTTGTAATATCCGTCTTTGAATTCAACATCCTTTAACTCTGTCTGGAATGTTGTATGACGACAATGATCTGACCAGTATGTATCA
>JBGVIE010000045.1:0-80167 GCA_045122895.1 Lachnospiraceae bacterium | reverse complement strand
ATAGTACAATTAACATTTTATTTCAACTTTATTATTCCCTTATGTTGTGTATCACATTCAAGTAGCATCTACTCTGCAGTTATCTTATCACCTTCGGACTTATCCCAATCAAAGTAACTTGAAAATGTCGGTTCAGCGCTAAAAGCTATTACTGCATATTCATACTGCGTTCCCACAGTAACCCCTGTATCCGTATAAGAATTATCTGTAATTCCCCCGGCATACGGACTCCAATTCTTACCTTTTTCCCTTCTGCAAAGAGTATATCTAACTGCCCCTCCAACCTGTGACCAGGTAATATTCACCTGACCGTTACCTGCAGTCAGCTGTACAATTTTAGGTCTTTCCATGAATTTTATTTTTCTAAGCTTTATTCCACTACTTAAATATCTCTTGTCGCCGTCATCTATAAATCCACACAATCTGTATTCGTATGTTGTTCCACTATCTAACTCAGTGTCATCATATTCAAGTACTGCGCTGTCCTCTATGTAAGCTACGAATTTCTCCTCTTCTCCATCATGTTTGAATAGTGCATAACCATCAACATTTTGAATTTCATCATACTGTATCTTAAATCCATCTTCTATGTAACTAAAATATATTCTCTCAGAATTTATTACATATCCTGCTCTTATGTAATTTCCCGTCCATTTGCTCTCTACACCATCCACATATGAATTCACATAAAACTGACTTATCCCATGATGAGCCGAAATGACATATGAAGTATCTGACACATTAACCCTTGAAACAATATTGTCCGGATATATTATGTACAAAATATATTCATCGCAGTTTTGTACAGAATTCCAGCTTATATAATAATTGTCATCTACGCTTTCCACATTGAGACCATCTGGTGACTTTGGAATAAATATCTTTACTTCATTACTCAACGCACCTTCATAACCACCATAAACAGCTACTTTATAACTGTATGTATTATTTGAATCAAAATCCATATCCACAAAAGTAGTCATCTCAATATTGTCAATCTTTTTAATCGGTGTGAAATCACTGCCATTTGTACTCTTATATACTATGTAGCCTGCAGCACCTTCCTCCGCCTTATCAAAGCTCACTCTTATTGTATTACTGTCAGTATCATACATAACTGAATTAATTGTTACCGTTCCAACATAGGAAACTTGTGTATCAGATACCACTTCTTTCTTGTTACCATAGATATCTGTAGCTACAATCTTATAGCTGTAGCACAATCCATCTCCCGGAATTGTATCTTTAAACACACCTTCTGAATCTTTTCCCGCATCTACTTTGCTGTAGTCTCCTGATGATTTTCTATACAATGATACATTTTCATAAAACGGAGAGATATTGGTAGATATGTATACTTTATTGTCCTCTTGAACCACTGACAAAATCTCTGGATTCTCAATATAGTAAAATACATCTTTACTGGCAATTATATTGGAAATATAGTCTTTACCTTCTACCATTACTCCAAATGTATAGTCTTTATTTGCTTCTAAAACAATATCTGCCTGAGTATCTTCTGTTTGCACAATAAATTCGTCGTTTTTACACACATTATATATCTTGTAGTTAAGAGCACCCTCTACTTTATCCCATGATAAAGTAACTATATTCTCATTCTGTATTGCTCTCAGCCCGGATATTGCACATACATATGTAGCGCTCATGCTTTCACTCATAGAACTTTTGTACTCACCATCAACAGCCTGTGCTGCGTAAGTATATGTTTTTCCACTTACAACATCACTATCTTCATAACTGTAAGTATAATTATTTGTAAAGTGCTTAATTTTTACAAAGTCATCGTTATCAGTTTTTCTGTATAAGTCAACACCACAATTGTTAGGTATTGTAATACTTACATCTATCTTTCCAGCCCCCACACTGACCTTGTTGATAACAGGTTCATCAAGATGTTCTATAGTCTGTTCCGGTGACGCACTTGAAATACTGTACGAATCTACTGCCCTTACAGTATATGTTACAGTATTTTTATTACCCACTTCTATATCAACGTAGCTTGTATTTTGTGAACCATTTACAATGGCAATCCTCTTATACGGAAGATAAGATGCATCTTTTCGATAAACATAATATTTTGTTGCATTCTTATTTGTTGTCCAAGACAATTCAACATTCTTTTTGCCGTTAACTATGTTATTAATATTTACTTTTTTGAGATACGTCTTAGTAACCGTATCAGACGGAATACTATTTGAGCCTTTATACCTCTCAATAATTCTGTATCTATACAGCTTTCCTTCACTTACATCCCTGTCATAATATACTATCTCATTTTGTTTAAACGTGGCTATCTTTTTATATTTCCCATTATCCACACTTCGATATATATATGTATACCTGTCACTTTCTCCAAACAGTTCAAGTTTTATTGAATCCTCTCCAACACTAACTTTACTTATACCAGGCTTTTCTACATAATAAGCGCTCTTCTTTTGTATGTTACCCTTACTTTTTAAACTCTTTCCCCTGTACTGTATCACATAATATGTATACATATTATCCCTGGAAACATTCTTATCTTCATAGGATGTCTTATTTGCCTTTAATGTTGCTATCTTTGTAAACTTTCCATCATTCTCCTTTTTATATAGATAATACCCCTGTTCTGCCTTCATATTAGCCCAGGTTATATTTATTCCATTCGATGTATTAAATACACTTTTTACTGTTACAGTTGCTAAATATCTCTGACTCCATCCGGATTTTTTAATTCCTGATTTTACCGTTTTCCCTTGTTTTCTATACGCCTTGATTGTGTATGTATATACCTGACCATCTTTTACATTCTTATCATAATATAAAGGTTTTGAACCATCCTGTACAACTGCAATTTTCTTGTAAGATGCCCCTGATTGTTTTCTATATACAAAATACCCGTCAGCTCCTGCTACTGAATTCCATTTTATCTTTATACTATTGGATTCCACACTAAATTTTACTCCACCCGGTGTTGACAATTTACATTTGAGGCTTGATACAGGCAATGTATAAAATGTTATATTAGCGTATTTATCATAACTAAGCCATACAATTTTTCCATCGTTAATGACAGGCTTTACATTCATATGGGCTTTTACATTCTTAATAGGTGTAACTCTCTTTCCTGCTCCATCTATTTCCACATAGTATACCCTATTATTATGCTCCCACATTACAACAAATCTATTTCTGTTAATCTCAACAATATATGGATCATGTAATTCATCACATGATTTATAGTCGGTTAAAAATGTTGTTCTGGCCTTGTCGGTATTTTTATCCCACACACTTACAAATACATTCTTCACAGATCGTATACAGTGGTCAGTAAACTCTTCATCCTTAATATTGCTTATATTTTGATCCATGGAACTTCCTACAGTTATGTATGACTGTCCCGATACACCAAGACCACCAAGACACAGTCCTGTATTATTTTCACCTGTTTTTCCTACACATTTAAAGACTAACTTCTTCTTTTCCAAAGCGGAATCCTGTATTACAACTCCTCTTGGAAAAGCATCTCCATGGTCTGCAGTTATTATATTATGACCATCTTTAGCCAAAAACTGTGCAAAAGAATGACTTACATAACCATACTTGTTATGCTCAATCTGATCATATTTCTCCAGCAATTTCATATCTGATATTCTTATGATATATGTTATATTGGCCTGATGACCATTATACATTTCTCTTGCAGACCTGATATACAGCTTTCCACTGTCAGCAAGCATAGAAGTTCCCGTATAATTCATATACTTTGTAACATTTGTGTTCTTTATGGCACACTTACCAAGTATTTTCCAATTCTTCGAATATTTCACAACAAGACACACAACCTTATTATTGTCCTTATTGGGGTTATTCTGTGCAAAAATCATATAGTTGTATTTACCGTCTGAATAAAATCCACAATATCTGTCCAACTGATATTTTATATTTCTGGTTCCTGTAAGCTTGAATTTCTTATCATAGTATTCCACAATAATTTTTTTATCTATGAATTTTTCATGTACTCTCATATATGTCCCATCTTCGAGGACAACCAAATTGGAAGCATCATTCTGAGAAGAAAAAACAAAATATCTGTCATACGTATAATCGCCAAAAGAGGCTTTTGTTGTATAGCTTTTAAAACCGTCACTTTTTTCATCCGCTGCAAAACATTCCATGCAAACAGAAAAAGAACTACACAACAATATGATAATTGAGCAAACTAGTATTTTTATTTTTTTCATATGCATCCTCCTCGTACTTATCTATATAACACGCTTATTCTTAGTATGATTTTAACATATAAAACAAAGACATCGCAAGATAAATATTGTAATTAAAAATATTTTATATATTGCATATATTTCTAAATGTGTTATAATACACTAACCATCGATAATAACATCCGACAAGAAGTCAGTATGAAAAATCGCGCTGACAAGGAGGTTATTATGTCACATTTTTTATCTTGGAAGCTTTCGCCCCATCTGTCAGCTTCTGTTATATTTACTGTTATATTTACATTTATATCCATATTTATAATTAATATTCAGGGTGCCGATGTGTCAGACTATTACGACGAATGTCTTAAATTTGATTCTGATGGCACGCTTAAGATGACTACACACGACAAAAAAGCAACCTCAAGAGTTACATACAGAACTCTTGGTTTTGTGATAAAGAGATACAACGCGCCAATCAACGAACCGGGACAGCAATACGCCGTTATCAGGTTAAAGAGCTGCAGCGATATCGCCTACCGCGACGACCCAAATGACAGTTCTTACATGTACTGCTATTATTACTGTGACAAAGACGAACTGCTCACAGCTATCAATAACGCAAGCAGTAGTTGGAAGAATCAGCTTGTTAACTATGGCGACTATGTATATATTGATGAGGTTATGACTGTATGTCAAAACGGAGTCCCTTTAGGAACCCTGACTGACAACAGCAGCAACTGTTTCAAATCAACAGGCGAGGTTTATTACACTTACAAGAGTATTGCTTCAGCCAGACCCTGGGCATCACCGGAAAGTCTTTTGTCCCATTACAACAAAAAAGTCGAATTTCCTGTGCTTATAGACCCACCCAAATTCTCTCAAAGTGCCTCTTTATCTGATACGATAAGATTCAATAACAACAGCACTCTTACTGCTTCTATCGGGCATAACAAATATCAGAACGAAATGTTTATTGTAAACAGGGCTGTTCCCTCAAGCGAACCTCTTTACGTCAGGGCCTCAGCAAACAGCGCACTGTTTGATATGACTTTCAATCATTATAAGGGGACGGGATATTTTCCTGTAAAGGTAATAACCCCTTACAAGCTTATCTGGACCGACTCAAAAGGTAAATCTCACAGTGAGCTAAAGCAGGTAACCAGATGGTACAAGGTAAAACGTGTTTTCTCTTACTACACTGTGCAGGATTTCATATATCACTATCTGTCAGATTTAACTGTTTCCAATCAGACTCTGCCAGATTCCAAATACAGTTTTAGTATAAACTCTCCTTCCATAACGAAAAAGAAGCTTGGCGCTCTTAAAAATCATGTATCTATCAGCAGTTACACACAGGCGGTTACAACTGATGTGGTAACAATAAAAAGTAAAAACAAATTAAGACCAGCAATTCCCGACGAAGATTATCGCGATTTAGCACAAAAATGTGTCGGCAAATATACCGCTAAGAATGACTCCTTAAAAATAGCAGGTAATGTTGTTCTGTCCGGTAAAGAGAGTAATATTCACGCTCCTGCTCCAGTTTCTTTTAATGATAAAATCAGCACTTTTGAAAAAGACAATCTCTTTATTCCTGCTAAAACAAAAAACGGTTTTTACTCAAGCAGTGCCAAAGCCATCTATAAACTCTATGGAGACGAGACAAACATTATAAATATTTCAACACCGGATGTTAATTCAGTAACAGTCCACACACCTGTTATCTGCAATATTGAATTATCCACAAATTCAGATTTTAATCAACAGGCAAACTACCAGCCTCTCGAAGAAACGACAAACATCGGTGTTCCTATGAACTTCATTCCAAATGCAACCGGTATGCATATAAATGAAGTTGGATATATGTACAATGATTACGAAAAATATATTAAAAAATCACAGCTTTGTCTTCCTTTTGATATATACAAGAACGACGCACTTATGCCTGCAAACAGGTGGTTTGAATTCACCAAAGATGACACCTTCATAATTCCTGTAGGAACACCTGAAGGCTGCTATACTATTATGGCAAGAAGCTATGCCATAAATAGTGATGATAGCTCTACTATTTATAACTACTGCAATTCTGATTACAACGCTGCAGCAGCATGTAACACTGCCACTATTTATGTAGCCGGGCGACTATACGGTTTTACATCCAAAGATAGCAGCAATACTTTCACTGTGGGAGACAGAGACGAATTTGGAGAGCCCACTTCCAGCACTGATGTTATGGCAATGGAACTCAATAAGGGGATTGTGGATTTATCGGTTATAGATGTGGGGGACTACAATAGCAACAGCAGTATTCAGATAAGTATGAGTTACAAGCTTTTTAAGGATGGGGCTTTCATACCCGTAACTGTCTACCGTAAAGGAAAGCAGGACTCTTTTTATTCTCCTTGCGAGACCAAAGTCGCAATGTATGGCAGTGATGTATTTCCGATAGGAGACACGTTTAGATACAAGGTTTCCGATGATATCTCCGCGCTAAATGGGGCTCACAAATTCACAGGAAAGCTTGATTTGTCAGGTGAATTATTAATTCTTCCAAAAAGTAAATACGATTCACATCTTAAGAAGAATGAGGTTAAGGATTTAATACTTACAGGTGACAGTCTTGTGGTAAACGCTGATATCAAATATTATTACAATAATTCTCTCACAAGAACCTATACCCATGGAATATGTAATATGTGGAAGCTTGAAGGATATGATTACAAAGACAGATATGAGGATGGTGATTTTCTAATCAAATATTTCAAATCGCCTGAAAAAAACAAAAAAAATCACCTGATAGTGGGAACACACTGATGTATTGCATTCGTAAAGGAGAAAAGATGGTAATTTTTTATGCTAGACTTTTAGCAAGTCGACTGAATAAATTCATATACGATTATTAAATGGATTCTATAAAGAGGAAGATTGTTTTGTCTGTAAGATTTTATTACAGATTATGCACGAAAATCGACAGATTATGCAAAAGGTGAGATTTATTTATGGTATGAATGATGATGCCAATGACATATTTGAAACAGCTTCATATGTGGATATGATTGAGAGAAAGCTTGATGATGTAACTAATGAATTAGCGGAAGTAAGAAAGCAATTACAGGAGCTACAGGACAAGACAATGGGTGATTCAATTAAGAAGTATATTTCTGATATGGTAGCTAAGGCAGAAAATCGTATTATAGAGATGAAAGCTACTCATACAGAAGTTAAGGATAATATGAAAGCAAAGGCAACTGAGATTGTTCAGGCTGTAAGATGGAAAGGCAGAGAGACACTTAATAAGGTATCAGAATTTGTTGGCATCAGGGATAAGATAAAATCGATGCGTGAGAAACTAAAGGATGGAATAATTGATACTGATAAGACCATAGCTAAGATAGATGCATTTGGTGCTGGAATGAGAAATGCCGGACAGATGGTAGCTAATACTTTTAGAACATTTGCAGATAAGGAAATTAGGAAAGGTGAAAAGAGTCGATAAAATAGATGGAGTACGCCGAGAGGTGTGCTCCTGAGTATGTAGAATTATTGGATATGATATAGGAAAATATATTATTAAAGGGCAACTATTCACTTTCGATGATATGTGGTAGGAACCATGTTGACTGGTGAAGTATCAAATGTAAAATAATTTATGACAAAAAAGATATGTATTATACTTTAAAGTTTCTTGATTGATATTTATATCGATATTTGATAAAATTTACAATAATGTTATATATAAACAATAAATGAAAGAGGAGATAGAATGTGTATATTGCGATTTGTGATGATGATTCAAAAATAGCAAGCAGATTAGAGAGTGGTATTAGGGCGATTTTTAAGAATTTAAAAGATGATGTTGAGGTTTCGGTTTTTGTAAATGGAGCAGATCTAATTGATATAATTAAAAAAGAAAAAATACATTATGATATCCTTCTGTTAGATGTAGATATGCCAAATATTTCAGGGTTGGAAGTCGCAAAAATATTAAGAGAAACTAATGAAGATATAATAATAATATTCATATCTTCGTATGAGAAGTATGTTTTTGATTCATTCGAGTACAATCCGTTTAGATATATCCGAAAAAACAGAATAAAAGAAGAACTAAGTATTTCATTAAAATCTGCCTATGCGTTGTACAAAAAAAGAGAAAGAAGATACGTTGTTATTAAAAGTGATGACGGAGATTATAGGGTAGAGCAATCGGAGATATGTTATTTTGAAATTGTAAAAAGAAAGTTATTTATTCATTTGGCTAACAATAAGGTTTTAAGTATGTGGAAACCACTTAATGATTTCATTAACGAGATCAATGATAACAATTTTGTAAAAATACATAGAGGTTGTGCAGTAAATATGAAATACATAAAAGAGTATACTAACTATTACATTACATTGGATAATGGTAAAAAATTGATTACAAGCAGGTCTGGAATAAAAATATTAAAAGATGAATTAACTCGATATTGGGGAGAAAATGTATGAAAGAATTTTTTTGGTGCATTGAGTATGTTGCGACATTTATAGAAATATTTATGTGCAGTTATTTTTGTGGTACATTTATGGCAAAAGAAAAACTAAGTGGTTCAAAAAATAAAATTGTGTTGCTTTCAACCATAGCATCAGTATTTGTTTTTATATTAAATCACATAAATCTTTTTTCTTATGTTACCACAGGCATATTTATATTGTTATGTATAGCAATACAATGTGTTAGCTACAGGAAAAAATATCTGCTATCAATAGGGCTGGTGGTTGCATATGCTGCGATACTATCAGCAATTGACTTTATGATAATATATATTGTTGCTATTGTAATTAATACAAATACAGGTTATATATTATGTGAACAGAGTTTTATAAGACTTATTTGCATATTGCTAAGCAAAAGTATACTGAGCATTTTAGTTCTTACATTGAACAGAGTAATTGCACATAAGAAAACAATACCCCCTTTGTATATTGTGATTATGGGAGTGTGTTCCGCATTCCTGTTGATATCTAACTTGGTGTTGATACACTCTGAATTGGATAAAACTAACGATGAGATAAGTAGCTTTACTATGTTTTTCTTCATTGCGTCCCTTGGTATTGAAATGATAATCTTTGGTTTTATTATCAAAATAGCAGAGGGGTATGAGCAGAAGAAAACGAATTTACTCATTGAACTAAATAATAAGATGTTGCAAAAATCGTTGGATGAAACAGAGCAGACCTTTGAATTGTGGAGACAAAGTATTCATGATTATAAAAACGACATTATAGCTTTAACACAATTGGCAGAAGAAGAAAAACTTGAAGAAATAAAGACATTTTTACAAAAAGAAAATAAATTAATAGAACAAAAAATGTTTTATATTAAAACAGGTAATTCTGTAGTAGATGCAATTATTAATACAAAACAAAACATTGCGGAAAAGCAAAATATTGTATTTGTGGTTAATATAGAACTTCCTCCAAGAAATATCGTAAGTAATATTGATATGGCTAATATATTGGGAAATTTAATTGATAATGCTATTGAAGCTGCAAGGGTGGAAATAGAATCATTCGTAGAAATAACCATAAAGCAGGAAAAAAGCTTTTTGATTATTAATATAAAAAATAAATGTACTAAACTAATTGAAATAGAAGAACTTAAAACAAGTAAGAGAGATTCGGAATTTCATGGTATAGGGTTAAGAAGCGTAAGAAGAACAGTGAAAAAATATGATGGTCAAATGGCTATGTATATTAAAAATGAAGAATTCAATACAAATATATTAATACAGAATAAGATTGATTAAAAGATGTTGACATTTTGTCAGCATCTTTTTTTGCAGATTAAGCAAGAAAAGTAACAGATTAAGCAAGAAACGACAAAAAATGAAATTATTATGCTACAATCTTAGCAAGCAAAACGAAATGTATTGCGGAAAAAAAGTAAAATCAAAATTCAAACGGAAGGAGAAAAAATAAAATAATTGCAAGGGTTATTGTTTTGATTGATTTTACTTTGTTAATTGTATTTTATATTAGCGGAATGGCAATTACCTCATATGAAATTATTTTTATTCTATTAAATGGAGTAACTTTTTCTCTTGGTAAAATAGAAAATTATATCGAAAGAAAAAATAGGAGTTCAATGTAATGCTATCATATTACATTAAGTAAAAATTTAATTTGAAAGAAAGGAATTGGTGATTTTATGAGAAGAACGCATTTGGTAAGAACTGTTGTTTGTGCAGCTGTATTTTCATTAATGCTTGGAACAATGGCATTTGCTGGAACGGTAACACGTTCAGCTAAAGTTAGAGGAGTAACTTCATATACAAATTCTTATACAGGATCATATGGTTATTATTGTGCAGCAAGTAATGGCACAAATTCTACAACCACAGCAGTTAACAATTGTGGAAATACGAGATATTATAATTGTTCAGTTAGTAGATACAACTACAATACAGGAACATATGATTTGTGGGATGGTGATTCAAAACAAATGGATAATGGCGAGTCAACTTCAGCTAAAATTGCAAGAAGCAAAAATAGTTATGTTTATAATTATAAGCATAATGTAAAAGCATATGCTTCGCCAACGGGTACATCCACAACTTTGGTAGATAACTACACATATACAGCGAAGCAATACTACGAAAACTAAAATTTTATAGCAGACGTAATCACGATGGAGTAAGCCTATGATAATAAATCTGGTAATAAAGAGTATTAAAAATTCAATACTAGAATTTCGCAATGTCTATGTACTTATGCTAATATCGCAATTCGTTGCAGTCATCTGCATATTCTTTTCATATGGCATATATGGAAACTATTCAGCAAAGATGCAGGAATTAAATATTGATAGTTATAGTATAGGCACTTCTTTTGAAGACACCAAAGTTGCGAGTATCAAAGAGTGTCTGCCACAGTTGCTTAATGAATTTGACTATAAATTAGATTATGTGTTTGTAGGAGGATTTTGGAACGATACACCAGTATCTATGCATTTTGAATATCATAATGGAATGTACGATGTATCAAAGACTGTGCAAGACAATACAAGATTAGAGAGTGGACGTGTAATTTCTACAGAGGATGTGATATACGGTTTAAATGTTGTGTATACACATCGCGGTGAGATGGACGAAGTGGGAGATACAATTTGCATCAACAGTGTAGACTTTGAGGTTATAGGTGTAGATGAATTAGCACCAGGAAATTTATCTATACCTTTTACCGCATCCAATAATGATATAAAAGTTTTTACGGTTATGTTTAACTTTAAAGAGCTTCCTACTCAAAAAGATTATTTATTGATTAAACATTCTTTTGAGGAGAAATTCGGAGAAAAAGCTTTAATTGATGAATTTGATATCCGAGACGAGGAAGAATTAATATCAATAAAAAGTATTATCATTATATCTATTGCCATAGGAATTATATCAGCACTTAATACATGTCTTATATACAGTTACATAATAAAAAAAAGACAAAAACAAATGGCAATATATGGGATAATAGGTGCATCTGAGGGATTACGTCTTGCTATTAATGAGCTAGAAATAATAATTGTTAGTTTAGTAATAGAGATAACAGGCTTTTTCTTGTATAGATGTATGTTACAAAAAACTATTACAGATATATATGACACTAATGTTAGTCTCTATAGTTTTAAGTCATATGGGATAATGATGTTAATTTATTTTATATGTATTTTTAGTATCACTTTTGTAGTGCTGAAGATTATGAACAAGAAAAAGCTTGTCAAGATGTTGAGACAGTCTAGATAATGAGGTTTTATATGAGAGGTAAATAATTATAACATGGATAAAGGAAAGGACTGCTATGTATGTTTAGGTTTGGAATAAGTGAATATATCAGAAATTGGTGGTTTAATCTATGTGTTGTTTTAATAATGGTAGTGATGATGCTAATATCAACAATATTTATTTCAAATATTGAAGAAGAGACTAAGATATATAGATTGGCAAACAAATATATAGACGAGGATAGTATATTTGCATTGGAGATTTTTAGTGATTTTTATAAAGAAATCTCGATGGAGGAAAATATGTTAACATCTCAGACTTTTTTTGGATATCAAAGTGATAATACCGATACGATACGAGCTTCTGTATATTCAAAAGAGGTTATGAAAGCAATTAAACCAAGATTAGATTCTGGTACGTATCCAAGTAAGGTCAAGAAAGATGAAAATACTATTGTGGCATTGATATCAAATAATCCGTATGGCATAGAAGCGGGAGATATATTTGAATATAATATTTATTATACGGATGATGAAAATATAAAGGTTAATGTTTATGTTGCGGGTGTTATTAGTGATGGTCAAAGACTTTACACTGATTTAGGAAGTATGAATAGCAATATGACATTTGAAGATTTTTTTCAGCTATATAGTTATGAGCAGGAGGAAGAGGTAAGGCTTATTATACCCGAAGAAGAAGTTAAAAAAATTAAAAATATAGAAGAAGCTTCAGTTTTTTATAATATAATAATTAATCCTGATAACACAATGTCAGATGAGGGAAAAAGAAATATAAAAGCTAAAATAAGTAATTATGAAAAAGAAGTGTTGCAATCTATTCCATCGGATTCATTGTATCCCGATGCGGAAGATATTGTATATAGGAGTAATGAAAAGTATAAGGGTACATTACTTAAATATGTACCACTTACAGTAATTGTTCTTGTACTTTTCTTAATTTCTATAACTGGAATTGTAACAATTAAAACCGTTAGAAGTATAAGATATTTTGGAATTATGTATATATGTGGCATGAACTATACCAAAGCACAGTTTATGACTATATTAGAAATGACTTTTAATTCAGTGCTTGCATTTGCTTTTACAACCAATCTGTTGGCTTTACAAAAAGAATTTAAATTAGTTGGAGAAATTAATTGTAATATAGGTATGTTACAGATGTTATTTATGCTTAGTGTGTGCACAATTATAGTACTTTGGTCAGGGCAGACTACAAAGAATGTTTTAAAAGGAAATACTCCGATTGAAATAATCAAGAACATGGAATGAATGTAGAAGCCATCAACAGAAAGGAAGATATTAATATGAAGAAGAAAGGTTTAATAATTGGGTTATTGGTAGTAGTGATAATAACCATATTGGTAATTGTACTCAAATTCGGTTTAAAAAAGGAAAAACCTATAACAGACATAAAAGTTAATGGAAATGAGATTGAGTTAGATATTAATAGAAAGTTTTTTCTGTATGATGAAGATCCTTTGGAAACAGAAAAAGAAAAAATAGAACCATTAAAAGAGGTTGAAGTTGTAATCAAAGGAAAAGGTAATTGCAATAATAATAAATTTGAAGGTGAAGTTAATGTTGAAGGTTTTGATTTGGGCGGTAATTTTCAAAGTTTTTATATCTCAAGGGAAGAAAATGGATATGAAATGACATGTATGGGTGTGAATCTTCAGAATGAGGCCACTGTTTCTGGACCATTATATAATTATTGGATTACCATAAGCGATGATTTGAAATTAATTCATATATGGATAACAGAATTTGGTAATAACGAGAGTGATGATTATCACTGGGTTATGAATAGTGGTTATTGACGAGGTGTGAGATTATGATAGAAATTGATAATATATACAAAATATATAATAAAGGAAAGGTGAATGAATTTACTGCTCTTAAAGGAGTTTCTCTCAGAATTTCAGAGGGAGAAATGGTAGCTGTTATAGGTAAATCTGGGGCAGGAAAATCTACACTTATGCATATCATAGGCTGTATTGATGATTTCGAACAAGGAAAATATTATCTTAATGGCCAAGATGTGTCGAAATTAAATGAGAAAAAAAGAGCTATTATAAGAAATAGAGATATTGGGATTGTGTTACAAGACTTTGCACTTATGGAGAATTATACAGTAATAGAGAATGTGCTGATGCCATTATTTTTTTCAAAGGATGCTGGGAATAGGCGCATGAGAGAAGAAAAGGCTAAGGATATATTAAGTGAGCTTGAGATGGATGAGATAATGGATAAGAAAGTTAATAAGCTTTCAGGAGGTCAAAAGCAGCGAGTGGCAATAGCAAGAGCTATGATTAACAATCCAAAGGTTCTTCTTGCGGATGAACCAACAGGAGCTTTAGATGTAAAGACATCTTTGGATATAATGAATGTATTCAAACAATTGAATGCAAAGGGAACTACAGTGATAATTATTACACATGATATGGAAGTAGCAAATGAGTGTAATAGAATTATTGAGATATGTGATGGTAATATAGTGTAAAAACACAGTATAAAATTAAAAGAGGGGATAGATATGTTTGAAAGGATTTTAATATCTTTGGCCAGGGTATCATGTTATTCAGCATCATGGATATGCCTGTATGAGCGGAAAGTTCCAGAAGAACTAAAAGAATAAGAGTAAGGGATGTGAGTAGAAAAACATAAGCTGGATTATAGCGGTGACGAGATAGGTAGACAATTAAGATATTTTCAATAAGGAGGAGTTAGATGAGAAAGATTAAAATTTTTGTCATATGTATTAGCATATTTTGTTTAAGTGCGTGTAATAAAAATGAGAGTGATGAAAAAAACACTGTTTCATCGTCTGAAATTGCCGGAAGTGAGAACACATCTATTACACCCACTGGTTATGCTCAAGGTGATGCTCAACAGATTTTTATAAAATACGACGGAAATCTTTATGTGTATGATGATTCAGGAATGATTAATAGAAAAGAAGAGGACTTAGAGCGTATATATCCCAAACATACAATAAGAGAAAAAATAGTCCATAACAGTAATGAAGAACCGACAGAGAATCTTCATTCTGCGCATCTAAATGAAGGAGATATAGTTTTAGTTAATCCGGATAATAAGGATGAAATACTTGTTTATGATTCAGGTCGAATATTAAAGATGAAGAAGTGTTCAAACTAACAGTCTATCCCCTAACTTTTAAAAGGTCGTATTTTACGACCTTTTTTTATAATAATCTCCATGTCGGAGCAATTTATTTCCTTCTACTGTTGGTGTTGTTGTTACTATCATTTTCTTATCCTTCTAATATTTACTAAAACAACTATTACAGCAACAACTGCAACCCCTGTATACAAGAATTTATTGTGAAATATATTATCTTTTTTTGCCTCTATTGCAACATGCTTATAATTCTCACCTATTACCACTGTATTGTGAGAACCATAAGTTCTTAGGTATGCTCTAATCTTGATGGTTTCATTATAGTAATTAGTGTACTCTTTTCCATTGTTTGTAGAATCCACTTTATCATTTTGCAATGTATTTAATCCACATATCTCTTGTGAGATTGCCTTGAACTGTCCCGCAGATAATTTTTCATTTCTCACTCCTATGGTTTCTGCATTCAGCAACTCTCTTTTTATATTTTTAGTTAATGTATATCCTTCTTTATTTCCTTTTTTTATGAGATATTTTTCTTCATCATATACTTTGGTCACTGTTGGAAAGATATATTCCTTATCTATTCCCTGCTCTCGCCATTCTTCCTCCGGCACAGCGATAGTCTCTTCCAGACAAAGTCCTTCCATATATACTTCATACTCGTCTGTAAGCCTATTGACCGGCATCTTAACAAAGGTAAGACTTTCAATTAATTCGTAATAATTTTTCTTAACATCATCTTCCGTATAATAATAATTCGCCTTTAATAAAATCAAGGATTTCTTAAGAAATGCATATCTTACCTGACCTTTATCGTAAGAAGGTTCTCCCACATAATCAAGTTTTGTTCTTTCATATATGACTGAATCCAAATCACTCTCCACTTCATAATATTTAGATGCGATAAGCATATCTACTTCCTTAGAAGTTAATTTAATCATCAATTTGCTATCTTTTGTATCAGGGATTGCATAGTATTCTGTTAATACCGTGATATTGTTCAAATCAATTATTTCTAATGATGCGATATCCTGTTCATCCAGTCTTTCAATATCTTCATCGAAATATCCTTTACTGTTTAACTTTTCCTCTAGCTTTTCGCTTATGATACCTGTCTTTGTTTTTAGCTCATCATCTAGCTTCTTATTAATGTATTCGTATGAATCCATATCATCAATGTAATTATCTTCAACATACAACTCCTTAAGACTATATCCATCGTCATATGCAAAACACTTATTATTAAATACAAAAGCTAAAATTAGCGCCATTATAACTATTGAACCTATTATTTTCATATATTTATTCATTTAAAGTCTCCTATCATCGCAATGGTATTTAATTATATCACAGTTAGTTGTACGTGTCATCTCAAAGTGGTATGATAGTTTACAGCTAATTATGAAGGAGGAATAAACAATGCTAAGGTTTTTATTTAAATTATTACTTACATATTTACTCATTGCAAATATTGTTGCATTTATTCTGATGGGTATCGACAAAAGAAAGGCAATAAAAGATGCTTACAGAATACCTGAGAAAACTCTTTTCCTTGCAGTTATTGCAGGCGGGGGAATCGGAGGTGTACTTGGAATGAAAGTATTTCACCACAAGACTAAGCACTGGTACTTCAAGTATGGATTTCCCACAATATGCATTCTTGAGTACGCAGCACTTATATGGCTGTATATTAAATTTTAAAAGTAAAAATAAAACCTCTGGTTTTACGCCAGAGGTTTCTTTCTTGTAAGCCCTGCTATTGAAAGCACCAATGATATAAGGCACAATACAATAGACGCAACAGCAAATGTCATAAATCCAATGTAAATAATATATGCATCGCTGTTTTTGTATATTATTGTATATATTCTGCTTAGTCTGTCATTAAGTACAGACATTGGTATGGCTCCTGATAATACAGCAATTATTATCAGAGACGAATTAATTACACTTGCTATTAATCCACCCTTCGCCGGAAGCACAAAACCAAGTATTGACAGTACCAGACTGGCAACAAAAACCACAACTGATATAACTGCAAAAAAATAAAAATTGATATTTGCAATTTCCGGTCCATACCCAAACAGCACATTATCTTCATCATAAGCTATAATCATCCCCATTACCATGACAAAGAAAAATGCACCATATGCTGCCAGGTTAACTATACCCGCCGTTATCTTAAAAGGAAGTATCTGCCTCTTATATCGCTTTCTGTCCTCAGCATTACCTACTACCGGCTCTTTATAATATCTTTCAGGGGTCGGTGGCGTAGGTTTCGAACCCATATCATACCTGCCTCCACCTACTCTGACCCCACAAATAGAACATACCTGGGCCCCATTCTCTAACTCATTTCCACAAAAACTACACTTCATATTACTGTTCTGTCGCATTCTTAAGAATGTACTCCTCCACACGTTTTGCTGATGCTTCCATCTCTTCGCTCATATCAGCCGAAACGCCTGCTACATCTTTTCCCTCGTTACTCTTATTCAATTCATCAAGTACCGAAGCCAAATCAAAACCTGATGTTAAATTATCCATTAATTTGTACCTCCATTCTTCTCTTTCGACATCATTCGCTCTCTCTTTAGAATACCATACTCACGAAAGTAAATAAACGTATTTTTAATTAAATCTTTCTCAATAGCTATATAATTATACAGGTTTTCACTTTTGTATGGAACCTTGTTACATCTGTATGCCGTGAGCAGGCCCTCTTTCACACCGGCAAGGTAAGCCTTAGAGAATCCAAACTTCTTAAAATACATATATTTAACAATATGCCCTGCAAGAAGCGGGAAGAAATTGATGCCAAGCTGTAAAAGCGGCATATTTTTTGTAATCATATATATATTATTTCTGGACGAAATCTTTACTTTAAAATCATTGTAACCTGTTCCTGTTGTGGCACTTCCCATATGATAAACAACAGCAGTCGGACAGTACATATTCTTGTAGCCATAAATCTTTGCCCTGTATCCCACGTCGATATCTTCAAGATAAGCAAAATGCATGTCATCAAACACACCAATTATGTCAAATGCATCGCGGCGATATATGGCTGCTCCTGCACACGCCGAAAATACCTCACATGGCTTATTGTACTTCTCTACCGGATGAGCAACACCCCGCTGGGCCTGCCAGCCAATAAGAGTATATAAGTCTCCGGCATCGTCCATCTTCGACCTGTCGTAGAAGTTAATCATCTTGCTGCTTACAGAGAAAATAGTATCATCTTTCTCGATAGCTTTATATAATTCTTCAACAAATTGCGGTTCTACTTCCGTATCGTTATTCAAAAGCAGAAGATAAGGAGTGGTAGTTCTCCTGATACCCTCGTTTACCGCACCGGTAAATCCGTAGTTCTTATCCATCTGAACAATTTCCACTTCCGGAAAATTGTCCCTGATAAAATCCTGACTGCCATCTGTTGAGGCATTATCTATTACCACAGTCTTAAAATCGCTGAATGTCTGGACACTCAGCGATTTAAGACAAGACTGTAAAAATTTCATTCCGTTCCAATTAGGTATAATAACTGTAACCTGTTCCATTTTCATCATCCCTGTTATTTATTCTTGTTAGCTACAAAATCAGCTATTCCACTCCACTTCTGATCCTTCTCAGAAATTGTAAGTTCCATATCCTCCGGAATCGGCCAATCAATTCCAATCTCCGGATCACTCCATAAAAGCCCGCCTTCATCGTTTGGATGATAGAAATCTGTACACTTATAAGCAAATTCTGCTGAATCTGATAATACCACAAATCCATGAGCAAAGTTCTTTGGAATAAAGAACTGCTTCTTATTCTCTGCTGAAAGTATTACTCCGTACCACTTACCAAATGTAGCCGAACCTTCTCTAAGGTCCACTGCCACATCAAATACTTCTCCACTTACAACTCTTACAAGCTTATCCTGTGGAAATTCCTTCTGGAAGTGAAGTCCTCTAAGAACACCCTTCTTTGAGCTTGACTGATTGTCCTGTACGAATTCCTGATCAATCCCGGCAGCCTTATAATCATTGTAATTATATGTCTCCATAAAGTATCCTCTTTCATCTCCGAATACTGTAGGTGTAATTACTTTTAATCCTTCTATTTCACATGTTTCAACTGTAATCTTTCCCATTTCAATATACCTCTCTAATCTTATAATCCGTTAGCCACATCCACAAGATACTGACCGTATGCAGTCTTTAATAGCGGCTCGGCAAGCTTTAATAACTGTTCTCTGTCAATGAACCCTCTCTTGTATGCAATCTCTTCTATGCACGAAATGTAAAGTCCCTGACGTTTCTGGAATGCAGCTACGAAATCTGCCGCCTCAAGAAGCATATCATGGTTACCTGTATCAAGCCATGCAAATCCTCTTCCAAGAGTCTCAACCATAAGATCGCCTCTCTTCAAATATTCATTGTTAACAGATGTTATTTCAATTTCACCTCTTGCTGAAGGCTTAACATTCTTTGCAATTTCAACAACATCATTGTCGTAGAAGTAAAGGCCTGGTACCGCATAGTTTGACTTTGGATTTTCCGGCTTTTCTTCAATTGATAAAGCCTTACCACTTTCGTCAAACTCTACCACACCATATTCTCTTGGGTCCTTTACATAGTATCCAAAAATTGTAGCTCCGCTTTCTCTCTCTGCTGCTCTCTTAAGCACCTTTGAGAAACTCTGTCCGTAAAAAATATTGTCGCCAAGTACAAGTGCAACATTGTCTTTTCCGATAAATTTCTCACCGATAATAAATGCGTCAGCAAGTCCTCTTGGGCTCTCCTGAACGGCATATTCAAATCTCATTCCAAGCTGTGAACCATCACCCAGCAGTTCCTTAAATACAGGTAAATCTCTTGGTGTTGAGATAATAAGAATCTCACTGATTCCTGCAAGCATAAGTGTTGATAACGGATAATAAATCATCGGCTTATCATACACCGGCATAATCTGCTTTGACACTGCTTTTGTTAATGGGTATAAACGTGTTCCTGATCCACCTGCTAAAATAATTCCTTTCATTTCGACCTCACAATTCCAAGGCACTACATCGCCTTTTACCATTCCTTATTTACACACTTAATGGGAACATGTCTTATGGCATGTCCCCACTCTGAAATAATATCTATTACTTGTACATCTCTGCGTAGTATTTCTGATAATCTCCGCTTGTTACATTCTTCATCCAGTCTTCGTTCTCGAAGAACCATTTGATTGTAAGCTTGATTCCATCCTTGAACATAGTCTCAGGATACCAGCCGATTTCCTCTTTGATCTTGTCAGGAGCGATAGCGTATCTTCTGTCATGTCCCTTTCTGTCTTCCACGTAAGTGATGAGATTTGTGCTTACTAATTCTTTTCTTGGATCTCCTTCAGGAAGCATTTCCTGAAGTGTTTCAAGAATTATATTAATAATTTCGATGTTCTGTTTCTCGTTGTGTCCGCCAATGTTATATCTCTCGCCAAGCTTACCTTTTTCCTGAACCATATCGATAGCCTTAGCGTGGTCTTCTACATATAACCAGTCTCTGACATTCTTGCCGTCACCATATACAGGAAGCTTCTTTCCCTGAAGAGCGTTATTGATGATAAGCGGAATAAGCTTCTCCGGGAACTGGTATGGGCCATAGTTGTTACTGCAGTTTGTAATGTTTGCAGGGAACTTATAAGTATCGATATAAGCCTTAACTAACATATCTGAAGAAGCCTTACTTGCTGAGTATGGACTATGAGGATCAATTGGTGATGTCTCATAGAAAAATGCTGTATCATCATCTGGAAGTGAACCATACACTTCATCTGTTGATACGTGAAGGAACTTCTTTCCTTCCTTGAATGAACCGTCTTCTAACTCCCATGCATTCTTAGCACAGTTAAGCATAACTGCTGTACCAAGTACGTTAGTCTGTACGAATACTTCCGGATTACGGATACTTCTGTCTACATGACTCTCCGCAGCAAAATGAACTACTCTGTCGATATCATTCTCTGCAAAAATTCTGGCAATTGCATCTTTATCACAAATATCTGCTTTGATAAATGTGTAATTACTTCTATCTTCAACCTCCTTGAGATTCTCAAGGTTACCTGCGTATGTGAGACTGTCTACATTGATAATTCTAATCTCATTATCATACTTCTTAAACATATAATGAATGTAATTAGATCCGATAAATCCGGCTCCACCTGTTACTAAATAAGTTCTCATCTTTACCTCCAAAAAATAATAGTCATATATTTCCACTATAATGCATAGCACCGTATTATGTCAATGCTTTTAGCACATTTTCTACTGCCCGGACAGCTCCTCCATATACACTGCAATTGCATCTTTCCAGTCTTTAGCCACATGATTTGTGGTAAGCTTTAACATATAGTTATCAAGCACTGAATATGCCGGTCTTGGCGCTGCATTTGGATTAAGCTTCATATATTCTTCTGTAGTTACATGATTTACCTTTGTTGTCTTGCCGGCAAGTCTGAAAATCTCATCAGTAAAATCTGCCCAACTGCATACTCCTTCACATGTTCCATGGAACAATCCGTAATTGTCTGTCCAAACAAGTTCATCAATAATATCTGCAAGCACCGCTGTACTTGTTGGCGAGCCCACCTGGTCGCACACAACATTGATTTCGTCATATTTTTCCGAAAGCCCAAGCATAGTCTTTACAAAATTCTTTCCATCTCCGTATAACCATGCTGTTCTTATAATGAAATATTTGTCTGCAAACTGCTTTACAAATTCTTCACCGGCAAGCTTTGTTCTTCCATACATACTCTTTGGATTTACCTGGTCAAACTCTGTATAAGGCTCTGTTCCATCTCCTGCAAACACATAGTCTGTTGAGATGTGAACCATCTTTGCCCCAACCTTAGTAGCTGCAATACTTAAATTTCTAGGGCCGATTGCATTGATTTTGTATGCATTATCGCCATCCACTTCACATTTATCCACTGCAGTGTGTGCAGCACAGTTAATTATTGCGTATGGCTTAACCTCCTCCATCAACTTTGTAACCTCGTCGATATTTGTAATATCAAGCTCATCCACATCTGTGTTGATTAATTCGATGTCATCTCTTCCTGCATATTTCTTATTAATCTCACGTCCTAATTGTCCGTTACATCCTGTTACCAGTAACTTCTTCATAAAAAAGCCTCCATTCCTACATCTCTTTTTTCATGCCCACATGAAAAGGCATATGTTTATTAATAAAATTCTTAACGCTTCTCTTAAGTCCGGGATCATATTCCCCCTCGTAAATCAAATCCGATACTTTCTTTGTAGTAGCTGCAAACTCATCAAAGTCCGTCATTCTCACTATTGGAAGTCCCGCCATTGATTTGATTGTACCTGTAAGCATATATCTCAGATTGGTAACCTCATTCTGTGCATATTCATTGCTCATTATAATACCTGATAAATATCCCTGAGACTGTGCCACAAAAGGAAATACCCGCTCCAGGGCGTGACTAAAGCTTCCGTCCACCGGAAGCGGCTCCTCCGGAAAATCTTCATGGCTCCAGTCATAATCTAAAAGCGGCCTGATTGCATCTGGTCTGCACCAGAAAACCGATCCTGTCGCGATTGGTGGTTTTGCCCTGTCAATATTTGCTTCAATACCTATTCTCTGTGCAATATCAAGAACCTTATCGTAACAAATTGTCCAGTAATCAGCACTTGTTCCAAAGTAGGTTCCATGTATAACGTTAGGCGGAATCAGCATCCCAAGCCACGGTTTTTCTTCAAAAGTGTTTAGAACCTGTCCTACATAATCCCTTGTGCAAAGCATATTGTCCCACAAAAGATCTCTAAACGACGCTCCCATAGTCGCTGTATTTAGCTGTGCAGACTTCTTGTCATGTATAAAACAAAAATAGTCATACTTAAGAGGAATATCCCTGCATTCCACCATAAATGCAGCCAACTCTCTTCCACGTTTAGCCGCCACAATAACCTTTACATGTTCACCAAACACCGGTGAGAATGCCTCTAGTATCTTCTCTTTCTTTGACTCTTCATCTGTTGTTATATATACGTCTGAACCATCCGGAAGATTTCTTAAGTATCTGAGATTATACGGTATAAGCTCTTCATAGTACATATGACAGAGTGCTGCTACTTTTTTTCCCGAGTATAACGGAGTATGCTTTATTCTCTCCGGAAGAACAAAGGTGAGATTAAGACTGTCCCTAACATCGCTTAAGTTCATTTTTCTGGCAAGATAATCGTAAATAATACCTGTATCATACATCTTATTGTCTTCAATGTATGTCATGTATTTTCTAAGGTCCGAACCATTACTGTATTTTAATACTTTGCGCTTCTCCTCTCCAAAAACAGTTTTGGGAATAAACGCATGACCATAATCAAGATGGGAATCCATCAGGCTGTAATCTGCATATGTGAAATCCTTCTGCTCAAAAACAGCATCTTTTCTTATCATCATAAAATGAGGGATGCTGTAACATCCACCAGTGTCCTGCTTCCCTCTTTCTATTAATTCCGTCATTTTAACCATCGGACCAAAAGCATTAGTGTCAGTAATTACAACATACTCATATCTAACCTTATCTGATACACTTTCATACGCTTTTTTATAATCCAAATCGTCTTCAATTGTTATCGTCTTCTCGCATACTGATTCAAGTGCTGAATATAAATACTTTGCATATCTTTCTTCTTTATCATTCGCACTTGCAACAATATATATACCTAATATTTTATCACTCATATTACTGAATCATCTTTTCATATATTTTGGAGATTTCACCAATATCTCCAATCGCCTTTAGTTCCCCGTGTTCCAGAATCATCGCCTTATTGCATAGTCTCTTAACCTGTTCAAGAGAATGCGATACAAAGAGCACTGTTGTTCCCTTATCAAACATACTCATTACCTTTGCTTCACTCTTCTTTCTAAATTTTGCATCTCCAACAGCCAAAACCTCATCAAGAATAAGTATGTCAGGCGACACAAGACTTACAATTGAAAAACCAAGTCTTGCTCTCATACCGGATGAGTAATTCTTAATTGGTACATCTATGAATTCGCCAAGTTCCGAGAATTCTACTATCTCGTCAAACTTCTCATCAATAAATTTCTTAGAATAACCAAGCACTGCTCCATATAAATATATATTCTCAGCACCTGTGTATTGTGGATCAAAACCTGCTCCAAGTTCAAGAAGAGGGGCTAAAACACCATTTCTCTCAACAGAACCGGTTGATGGCTTATACACTCCTGCAATAACCTTTAACAAAGTACTTTTTCCTGCACCATTGAGTCCGAGAATCCCTATTCTGTCCCCTTCATTAAGAGTAAAGCTCACATTCTTGAGCGCCCAGAATTCATTGTATTTAACCTGACCTTTAATGAATTTTATAACATATTCTTTAATAGAATCTATTTTCTCTTTACTGAGATTAAATCTCATGCTAACGTTATCTACACGCAAAACCTCTTTTGCCATACCTGTCCTCCCTTAAATATGAAGAATAAAGTTGTCCTGTTTTTTCTTGAAAAATACCAAACCAACTATTATTGCAACAATTGAAAAACCAAATGAATATAATGTCAGTTTAACATCTAATCCCTGACCATATAAAACATTATTTCTGAAATTAGCTATTACACCATATATAGGATTCAACTTAAGTATCCATGAAAACTTGCTATTCAGAATTCTCTCTGCCGGATAAAAGATTGCACTCGAATACATAATAAGCATAATTGCCACACTCCATAAGTATTCAATATCTCTAAAATAAACTCCAACAGTTGCCAGAATCATGCCCACACCAAATGTCAGCAATAATATATTAATGAGCGGAATAATTGCTTCTAAAATATATATTGTAGGTTTAACACCAAGTACTGCTGATACAACAACAAGCACAATAAGTGATAAAAGGAAAATCACAAAATTAAATAATATATTTGCCAGTGGGTACAAGTACTTTGGTACATATACCTTCTTAATCTGTGCAGCATTACTCTGTATTGACTTAAGTGCTCCATTTGTTCCCTGTTGGAAAAATGAAAATAACAATCTGCCGGTAAGAATATATACCGGGAATGTCTTATCTGTATTTCCAAACAAAGTGCCAAACACCACTGCAAGCACAATCATAGTGAGCAAGGGTTCTAACAAAGTCCATATAATTCCCAGATATGAACGTCTGTATTTAAGCTTTACTCCCTTTTTTACAAGTTCCTTAAGCAAAAATCTGTATTTGAGAAAATTCGCTATTGCCTGTTTCATCTCTTATCAATCTCCAATTTCTTAATTTTATGCTTTAATTTATTTGTTTCGTAATACTTTTGTCATAATATCACAAGATAAATATGTTGTAAAGTTTTCGTGCGTATATATTGTGTCAAATGGTAATACAATATATACGGAGGTATCTTCTTTATGGGAAACAATATAAAAAATCATCTTAAACAGGCGCGAAATATTCAAATGATAAAAAGATCAAAGTTCTTCGACAGACAATGGTATATGAACAGCTATTCTGAAATTGATTACAGCAAAATCTCACCTGAGCTTCACTATTTGACACAGGGCTGGAAAAAATCATATAATCCTTCACCTTATTTTAACAGTCAGGAATATCTTGATTTATATTCAGATGTTAAAAACATACAAATCTGCCCCCTTCTTCACTACGAGCTATTTGGAAAAAAAGAAGGACGAGCCTACACAAAAAATTGCAGCAATAATGAAAATATATACAAGACACACTTTATAAGACGCTTTATTTTACGCCACATTGGTCGCATTGTTTTTTTTAGGACGATAAGAAAAAACAAAAACAAAAGGATTCTCGTATGCCTTCATCTGTTCTACGAAAACAGTTTTATGGAGATAAAAGAATATCTTAAGAATCTTGCTCCATACAATTATGACCTTTGTATAACTTACCCAAAAAAGTTTGCATATGATAAAGTAATTAATGAGATAACAGCTTTTAAACCTGATGTTAAATTAATTCCTTTTGATAATCTGGGCTTTGATATTGCACCATATGTCGCTGCTCTCGATTCTTATGACTTAACACATTATGATATTATTTTCAAACTTCATTCCAAAGGGACTGCAAGAGAAACAATATACATTTATGAGCAGTTTTTCTATAAAAGAGACTGGTTCTTATATTTATTTGAAGGAATTCTTGGTCCGTTTAATGTCCACAAGACAATCAGGCTTCTAACAGAAGATAATGACTGTGGTATTGTCGGTGCCAAAAATCTTATTGTACACGACCCTCCCCACAAACAACGGCTTTTATCTCGATGGATGAAAGAACTTAATCTTAATATTCCGGATGCCGATTACAAATATATTGCAGGCACTTGTTTTGCCGTAAGGGCAGATTTGCAAAATCACATCAAAAAGTTAAACATAAAGCCTTCTGATTTTTCAGAATCAAAAAGAGGTTTTTTTTCTCTTGCCCACGCGGTAGAAAGAATTCTTTGCATAGACATAGTAAGTCAGGGCTACAAAATATACGGAAACAACTGCTGTGAATTAAGACACTATATAAGTAACACAAGGAAAGAGGAATATCAGAAAACTTCTGCAATCAGACTGCTCTATGATGACAGATTTATTCTGGATGACGAGTTTTTCTACAGAGGACTTGAGAATAAGAGAATAAAAAACTGGGACATCGTAGAAATTCCACTCAATAAAATCAGAAGAAAATGGACAGATGGCATTTTTTATTCCCTCACAGAATGTGCTCCATATAAATATCTAAACGGTGACACTCAGGCTTATGAAGAATACTGTGAATATCATCATCTTAACAATCTTCCTGATATGACAAAAAACAGATTTGATACTTTAATTAAAAGTATTGAGGAAAACGGATACAATCCAAAAGATATGATTGTAATTGGCAGCGGAAATATTTTATTAGACGGACAACACAGAGCCTGTTGTTTAATGCATATGTACAGCGAAAGCTTAAGAGTTAACGTTTTAAAAATAACTTTTGCTAATGATCCTTTTACTCTAAGAAAAAAACACTATAATGCAATAGCAAAACAACGACTAACCGAAACCTTTAGAATGTTACTATCCTTTGGTACTTCGCTCGCTATAATTCTTTCCTACACTTCATTCAAGTCAATTGGATGGGCTATTCTTCATGGGATATTCAATTGGTTTTATGTGCTTTATTATGCAATTAGATACTAAGTTTTTATAATAAAAAATCGAGGGTTATTCAATAACGCCTCGATTTTTATATTTGTTAATAGCATACCATCAGACTATTCACAATATACTTAAACAAACACTATTTTCAGGTAGATAAATATGCACTTTATTACATATATATCAGAATTAATAATCCCTATTTTCATCTTCTATATAATTGCAACAGCCATCACTAAGAAAATCGATGCCTACACCACATTCACTAAAGGCGCAATGACCGGACTAAATCAAACCGTATCAATTTTCCCGACTTTAATCGGACTTTTTCTTGCCACCAAAGCCCTTAGTTCTTCAGGATTGCTAAATGCTATCACTAATTTCTTCTCCTCAGCAGTAATCGCTCCTGCCATTATACGCTTTTTTTCCGCATCCGCTGCAAACGGAATCGTTTTTGATATTTTTAAGCAGTATGGTACTGACTCCTATGAAGGCATATGTATATCAATTATGATGTCCTGCACCGAAACAGTTTTTTATACTCTCTCAATTTATTTTGCCTCAGTCAAAATAAAAAGAACCCGGTACACATTACCGGGCGCACTGCTTTGCACATTAGCCGGAATCATCGCAAGCATTGTTATTTCGCATTTTGTATAATACTCTGCAGAAAATAACAGCTACAACTGTACTTATCATAGTAGCAAGAATTGATGGCCCGATTATCGACTCCGGACTTGCACTTCCATATTTTTGCCTGTAAGCAATCATATTGACCGGGATTAATTGTAGTGACGATATATTCATTATCACAAATACACACATAGAATCACTTGCAACCTCACTACGTCCATTAATATTCTTAAGTTCCTCCATCGCTCTTAATCCGGACTGTGTTGCCGCCTGACCAAGCCCCAGAATATTGGCTACCATATTAACTGCAATACACTCTTTAGCCACCCTTTGTCCTTTAAGCTCAGGATACATAAAATCGATGAATGGTAACAGAATTTTAGTTAATCCACTCACTACCCCCGACTCACGAGCCACTTCCATAAGACCGGACCATAAGCAAAGTGTTCCAAGCATAACTATGCACATACTTACAGCTTCACCCGAACTATTTATAAGTTCTCTGGTCATATCATCAAATCGTCCACATATTCCTCCGTAAAATATACTTATCAAAATTGTTCCTGACCAAATATAATTAATCAATGATTTTACTCTTTTTTTATTATCTTATGTGTGAATAGCCGCATAAATGTCACGTTTTGATACTCCTCTGTCTTTTGCCACCTGTTTCATGGCATCTTTGTGATTCATCCCCTGATTCTCATAATATGACATATGTTCTTCTATAGTCATATCAAGCCATCCTGCTCTGTCTTCTTCTTCCAGTTCTTCAAAGCTTTTCCCTTCTATTACGAGTACATATTCTCCTCTTGGTTCCTCATACTCATATAATGAAAGCGCCAAAGATAATGTAGTCTTGTTAGCATTTTCAAACTTCTTGGTAAGTTCTTTGCATATAGTAACGGTTCTGTCTCCAAGAGTATCATAAAGTTCCTTTAATGTCTTAACAAGGCGATGTGGTGCTTCATAAAGCACTATAGTTCTTGTCTCGTTCCTCAAATCATCAAGCACCTGCTTTTTTTCTTTTTTATCTGATGGCAAAAAGGCTTCAAAAGCAAATCTTCTGGTACTAAGTCCTGACATAGTAAGAGCAGTGATGCAGGCCGCCGCCCCCGGAACTGATGTCACCTTTATACCTGCTTCATAACACTGTCTTACAAGTTCTTCTCCCGGATCTGATATCCCAGGTGTTCCTGCGTCAGTTATAATCGCAACATTTTTTCCCTCCTGCATCTGCTTTACAAGATATTTGGCTTTATCTATTTTATTAAATTCATGGTAACTGGTCATAGGAGTCTTTATCTCAAAATGGTTCAAAAGCCTTATACTATTTCGTGTATCCTCTGCTCCAATTATATCCACTTCCTTTAATATTCTTACAACTCTGTAAGTCATATCTTCAAGATTTCCTATAGGTGTTGCACACAAATACAACATACCCTGATTATTTTCCATAATCTACCTCTACTCTCTATATACCTGTAATAATTCTTCTGTGTACTCTCCATTTTCGTTGTATACAATCAAAGGCTCCATCACCTTCAGGTATGGCTTTCCTCCCCTGACCGATTCTATAAGCACCATATTAGCCTCTTTGTCCGCATACGGATGAACCAGCCGAATCCTTTTAGGTTCCATTTTGTGATATTTAAGACATGTGATTATCTCGATTAACCTGTGTGGTCTGTGTACCATACAAAATCTTCCGCCGGGCTTAAGAAGCAAAGTCGCCTCCCTAACCACATCCTCAAGCGTACATAACACCTCATGTCTTGCAATCGCCTTTGGAAGATGTGGATTCTTAAGTCCATGATTATCGTTCATGTAAGGCGGATTGCTGGTCACAATATCAAAAGAAGCCTTCTTAAAAATAGAAGAGGCCTCCTTTATATCACCTGTAACGATATCTATCTTGTCCTGAAGATTGTTATATATAACACTTCTTCTCGCCATATCTGCACTTTCTTCCTGTATCTCAAGACCAGTTAAGTGAGCAACATCATATCTTGCCTCCATAAGTATCGGAATAATTCCGGTGCCTGTTCCAAGATCTATGCACACATCATCTTTATCAGCCTTTGCAAACTCAGAAAGCAAAACTGCATCCATTCCAAAACAGAATTTCTCGCTATTTTGTATTATCTTGTATCCTTTTCTTTCAAGTTCGTCCAGTCTCTCACCAGGATTAATATTAATCATCAAACTTTGACTTTCCTTCCTTTCTTTCAAGAGCCTCTAATGCCTTAAGCTCATCATCAAGCTTAACATGTTCTTTTTTATTTCTCTTCTTGAACTTAAGTTCGTCAACATGATATTCTCTAATTTCTTTTTCCTCGTTCACCTCGACTAGTACTTTAACCTTCTCTCTAAGCACGTTAACGCTCTGTACTTCGCCCTTAAACCCATCATTAGTTCCAACTCTGTCACCCACATCCGGAAGTCTGCTGTTAAGATATTCATATGTCTCTTCCTCATTCTTAAGACAGCACATAAGTCTTCCACACACTCCTGAAATCTTAGTAGGGTTAAGTGAAAGATTCTGCTCTTTTGCCATCTTGATTGAAACAGGAACGAAATCTGATAAATATGTGCTGCAGCAAAGTGGTCTGCCACATATACTGTACCCGCCAAGTGTCTTAGTCTCATCTCTCACGCCAATCTGTCTAAGCTCAATTCGCGTCTTAAACACTGATGCCAAATCCTTAACAAGCTCTCTAAAGTCAATTCTTCCATCTGCCGTAAAATAGAAAAGTACCTTGTTGTTGTCAAATGTATATTCAGTATCAATAAGCTTCATCTCAAGCCCATGTTTTTTAATTTTTTCAATACAGATATCGAAAGCTTTTTTCTCTTTTTCCTTATTCTCTGCTTCTATTTTATCGTCTTCAGGTGTTGCTACTCTGATTACTTTTTTGAGTGGCTGAACCACCTTGTCTTCTTCCACATCTCTTGCATCAAGTACAACCTGCCCATACTCAACACCTCTTGCGGTCTCAACAATTACATGATCGCCCTTTTTTATCTTCATATCGTCAGGAGAAAAGAAATAAATCTTTCCTGCTTTTCTGAATCTGACACCTATTACCTTTACCACCTGTATTTCCTCCTATTTCAAATTATCCTTTATCGTCATAAATAATAGTTCCATGGTAAGCTCAAAGTTAACGTTCGCTTTAAGCCTGACTTTTACCTTATCAAGTGCACCAAGTATCTTCTCGATTCCCTGGTATGATGCCTTGCTTGCCTGATCCTTGATTATGCTCACTTCATCCTTGAACAACAACTCATCCACATCCATTGATGCCTTATATAAAAGAACATCTCTGAACCAGAGTGTAAACATATCAATATAATCATCTATATTCATCTTGTATGCTGTAGCCGCCTTAGATGCAAGAACCATCTCATACACTTCCATCGTGTCTATATACTTTAATAAATGTACTATTTCATCCTTCATCTCATTAAAATTCTCTGATGAAGCAAGTCTAATCGCTTTACCCATATTTCCTCCTGAAAAAGATGCCATAACTTCTGCTTTATAGTCCGGCACACCACATTCTCTCATTAAATGCTCTTTGATAACCTGCTTATTAAGCGGTTTCAAGTTGAGTCTGATACATCTCGACAAAATCGTCTGCAAAAACATATCAGCGTTTGTTGTCAAAAAAATGATTACACCATATTCCGGCGGCTCCTCAATAGTCTTGAGAACCGCATTCTGCGTAGCAACGTTCATCTTCTGTGCTTCATCAACTATATAGATCTTATGCTTACTTTTATAGGGTTTAATAAGAATATCTGACACAAGCTGCTCCCTTATCTCATCAACAGCAATAACTGTTTCCTTCTCGTGTGTAACCCACACAATATCAGGATGATTCCCGGATAACGCCTGCTTACAGGATGTACATTCAAGACAGGGAATTCCATCCTGTTTCTCGCACTGTATAGCCATTGAAAAATATCTTGCTAATGTTTTCTTTCCCATTCCGCTCTCACCATTTAAAATATACGAATGAGAAATTTTATTATGCGTAACAGCCCTAGTAAAATGTTCTATTATAAGTTCTTCACCAATTATGCGCTGATATTCTGACATAAGTCCTCTTTCCTTATTGCAATCATTTTGTCACGGTCGTTTACATTATATCGTAAAAAATGTTTTTAGTAAAGTTTGGTGATATTAAAAAAGCAGAGAATGTAGTAATATTCCCTGCTCTTCTTTAACCTATTTAACTGTCACTTTTACTGTTGATGAAGAATTGTTGTAGGCATCCTTTACATACACTAAAACCGGTTTCTTACTAAGAAGCTTAGCTGTTTTTACAGAATATTTTCCGTTTGAAGCCGCCTTTGCTTTGTATGTCTTTCCATTATACTTAACATACACTGTCAAGCCCTTCTTAGCTGTTCCCTTAACCACCTTAGTTCCCTTCTTATATGTTGTAACCTTAGGTGCTGCAAGCTTAATATTCTTGACCTTTACTACTGTACTCTTTGACTTATTCTTTGACTGGTCTACACAGTAAACTGATACTGAGTTTCCTGATACTGTCTTTGTTCCAGACTTATATGCTGTTACCTTTGGTTCTTCAGGTGGATATACATCCTTAACAGATGTTGTTATCTTCATCTGACATGGAGCACCGTATCCATCAGCCTCTATGTAATAGATACCAGGCTCTGCACCTTCTATTGAGAGACCTGTCTTGTTGTAACCAAAGCGAACTGCCTGACCACTTTTATCATGAATAAATACTTTTGTATTTAAATATCCCTGTGGCTTTGTGTATTCAACATCGAATATAAAATCACTCTTTGTCTTTATCTCTACCTTTAACCACTGCTGTTCAACATACTTATTACATACACCATAGTTAACAAATGTACCGTATTTGCCACTGTTAACAGTCATGGCATTTTTCATTGTAGATGCTTCTGTAGTACCGCTTCTCTTCATCTTCTCCTGATAGATTCCAAAATATCCCTGTACATTATCCTTCATTTTAATATTTCTATCGCCTATTGCAGCTTCACACCTTATGTAGTAAGTACCCTTTTCAAGATAAAGTGTTGTATCGTGCACGTAACCAGTTGTGTTAGCCCCATAAAGCTTCTCTGTGAATATGCCTGATGTACTTATGTACATATTATATTCACCCATCCAGGCTTCCTGTGTCACATCAATAAATGACTTAATGTATACTCTCGACGGAGTATCAAGTGTAATCTTATAATATGTTGTTACCTTGATCCCTCTTTAAGATCTTTTACAAAATCGAATTCGTTTGGCCAGTTATCATCTTTAACTTCTGCCAAATCATCTACCACTACCATCTCCACTTCTTTTGCATTAGTCACATCATCTGCATACGTCATTGTCGCCATACCAAACATAGCAACTGCCGAAACTGCTAATGACAAAATAATTTTTGTTATTTTCTTCATAAATTCCCTCCTAACGTTATTCACAAAACTACAAATCAATTATTAACCTTACTAGTTATTATTTTTTTATGCTTACCCCCTTCTCGTCATAACCACTAAATATCCTCTTACCATTATAATCCTTATAAGCTTTTAAAGTGTACGAAGTAACTTCACCCTTTTTCACAGTATCATTGTAGGTATTTACAGTGCTGTCTTCTATAACAGCTACTTCATTCCATTCTCCTTCATTTACCTTCTTAAGAATTACATATCCATCAGCGCAGTATGTTCTATTCCACAAGAATCTGATATTCAAATCGTTGTCGCATTCTATGCGGTTAGGGACAGGCTTCTTTGTCTGCTTCTTGATGATCTTCTTATATTCATTGCTAAAGTCTTTCCATGCACTCTGCCATCTTGAATATTTAGAATCTCCCCTATGATCCTTAAGGTCATAGTTTTCTTTCAGATAATTAATCAGGTATGAGGTTACTTTCTCTGAGCCATATATATTAAGATGGTTCCTGTCTCGTAAATCCTTGCTGAAATCAATCCCCAGTTCACTGTACATTTCTTCTGTATTCATATTTATCACGGGATAACCATTCTCCTTAAGCTTTTTAATAGCTGTGTTAAGGTCAGTCTGTTCCTCATATGACAGATGCGAAGGAAGATTTACAAATAATAATTTTACTTCGCTATGCTCTTTACCCCACTTAATTATTTCATTAAGTGTATCCTCCTGACACTGGAGAAGTTCACATGTATCCGAAGTAACCTCAGTTGGAGCTATGTTTCTGTTACCAATGACATTATAATATCCCATCCATTTGCTCACTCTTCCTGTGAAGTTCATCTCCTCCAGACCTTCCTTCCATCTGGAATGGTACTTAATAAGTGGGAAATAATATGAATAATCAGTATTATCCAAACTCCTGTTACTTCCAGTCTCATCGTAAAATGCATCTGCTTTGTCTAAGATTTTATCCATATATCTGAACTTGTTAATAAATCCGAAGCAATCCGTAACCGGCCTTGTTCTTGACTGACTGAAATTATATCCCTGGCGTTTAAACCCATGAATATCTATAATAACCAGCTCAGGACACTGGTTTCTCATAGCATCTTCTATTATCTCTGTAGTCATACCAAAAGGCTGTGCCGATGTAGCCAGTGTAAACATAGATATACCTGTTTCATTCCATATACGTGGCACCAGCCATGCATTATAAGTACAACTGGTACCTAAAGCAATCACATCTACTGTATCTTTATCCAAGTCGTTGTATGTCTCAAAACTCTGGTAGGTAACTGAATTAGGATAAAAAATATTTGTCAGTCTGTGCAACATAAATGACAGGATAAGCATAAAGCATACTGCGGATAATATTCTCTTAATTCTCATCTTCATCTCAATGCCCTCCTAAAACTGCTTGTAAATAAATTCTGTTGCTGAATATCCAGGACCGTATACGCCATATACTACCAGAAAAGCAATAGCTCCCAGATACACAACCCACCTGAAATAGAGATTCTGCTGTGCTATTGTCTCTCTGATATGCATTCCTCTCTCCTGCAAAATTCCTACAGCCAGAAGAATAATCACCATAATACCAAGAATAACAAAATCACTCAAATCTAATCCAAGGCTAAATATGGTTCCATCGAATAATACCCATGGATTAAACTTCTTGAAAATCCCCGTAAACATATCAATAGCTATAGTACATGAGCCTGCTCTTGGAAATAATCTTCCAAGGCTGCATAAGAAGAATGTTCTAAGCATCTGGAAGAAGCCCCAGCTGAAACAATCCGTCTTAATATTAAGCTTCTTTAACCATTTATCATAATAAGGATCCAACAATATGCTGGTAACTATTATTATTCCATTCCATAGTCCATATATCACATATTTCCAGCTCGAACCATGCCATACACCTACTAAAAGGAATACAATAAACATAGACAGGAATGTCGGCAGCTTCTTACCTATATAATTACCGAGAATCTTTCTGGTAAACTTAGATAGCGTACCGAAAAATTTTGACAATGATAATGGATAGAATATATAGTCCCTCATCCAGCTACCCAGAGAAATATGCCATCTTCTCCAGAATTCAGATATAGACTTTGCAAAATAAGGTCTCTCAAAGTTGAGACTTAATTCAATGCCAAATATCTGTGATACACCTCTGGCAATATCCATTCCTCCCGAGAAATCACAGTACACCTGCATTCCGTAGGCGATTCCGGCGATAAGATATATTATTCCCTCATACTCAGTGTAATTATTAAATATTTCATTTACCATTATGGACAGCCTGTCAGCCACCAGAAGCTTCTTCATAAAGCCCCATAATATAAGCTGTGCTCCCTGTGTAACTCTACTGTAATCAAAGCTGTGTCCTTCATAGAGCTGCTTCGCCAACTGGTCGTATCTTGCAATAGGTCCCTGTATAATCTGTGGAAAATATGTCATAAACAGTGAGAACTTAAAAAAGTTCTTATCTGCCTCGTATTTATTTCTGTACATATCCACCACATAACCAATGGACTGCAGTGTGTAGAAAGAAATACCAATAGGCAGAAGATAATTTAAATTCGGTACATTAATGTGTAAACCAAAAATTTCCAGAACCGAGTTGAGATTTCCACCTATAAAAGCACCATATTTCAAAACAACTAAAATACCAAGATTGATTATTACCGCAAACGCAACTATCCACTTCTTCTTTCTGGCCTGGCGCTTCTTATATAACTTCTTCTCATCTTTGGACATATCCTTCTTGTTAGCTGCAAGATATTCAGTCGTTACATGATTTATCCTGTTTAATACAATACCGGATATAAACGATACCATTGAAGTTATTATTGCAAACACAATCAGCTTAGCACTAGTCAGGTAGAAAAACGTGTAGCTTCCAATTAACAGTACTATCCACTGGATTTTCTTCGGAACAACAAAATATATCAGGAATAATCCTAATATAAATACAATAAAATCAATTGATACAAAATTCATTACTTACCTCTACATTCGTAAAATATTATTAGTTATTATCTATATTAATTTATTTCTTTGAATCTTTCCGTTATAGGTACGTGGGATGGCATCTATCTCCTCAATCACCTTAGGAACTTTATACTGCTCCAATCTCTCCGCCAGGTATTGGTAGATAGTGACATAATCAAAGGAGTGTCCCTTTTCCATTACGACATAAAGCTTCGGTTTCTTGCCAAGAATAGGACAATCTACAGGTACACATGCACAGTCTTCCACGCCCTCACATTTTATGGCAACTTCTTCAATCTCCACCGGGGATACCTTATTTCCCCCCGTCTCGATGACATCGCCTTGACGTCCCAGCATATAAATCAGTCCGTCTTCTCCCATATATGCTAAATCCTGTGTCTGAATATATCCATTTTTAATAGTCTCCCTATTCAGAGCATCCGCTTTATAATAGCCAACCATATTCATATCGCCTGCACAAGCTAAAAGTCCGGGGTTATCCTTCGTTGCTTCCATCGGCTCACCGTTTTCGTCCATAAACTTAAATGTAGCATGGCATGTAGGTCTTCCAATACAATTCTTCTTATCCTTCATGGCATTAAAATCCAGGATACATGAGCATCCGGATTCTGTAGTTCCATAGAAATTGTACAACCTTGACTTTGGCAGTAACTGACGCAACTCCTCCTTATCCGTTTCCGGTATAGGCGCAGAACCCAATTGTACATAACGAATCTGATCCTTAAAATCTGCCAGTTTTCCATCACTCAATTTCAGTAGTGAAGTCAGCGCCGCCGGCACTAAATCTATAGCAGTAACCTTATACTTTTCAATACAATTCAGGACAACCTTAATAAATACAATGCTTCCCAAAATAACCACTGCGCCACCTTTTAACATATTGGCATAATAACGGCGAAGTCCATGTGAATGACTGATTGGAACCGGAATTAATTCAACATTGTCAGCCTCCATCTCTACACCATCAATCACATTTTCTGCAACTGCAATCACATTCTTGTGTAACAGTTCTATACCCTTTGATACACCTGTAGTTCCTGTAGTAAACAAAATCTCTGCCATATCCATAGGCTCTGGAAATACAAAAAAAGTATAATCTGCATTTTCGTCACGATAGGACAACACTTCTTTCATGTTATCATAAGGGCAGAAAAGCTCCAATTCTTTATCTGCAATATAGCATTTTGCATTTACCGCTTCTGCAATTTCCTGAATACGGTTGTCCGCCACATTCTTCTCCATCGGTACAAAAACAGCACCTAACAACTGAATTGCAAGACCTGTAGTCAGCGTTTCTATATTCTGGGCGTTTCGCACAACTACACAGTCACCTTTTTCAACGCCAAGCTCCTGCAAATGTTTTGCATAACCCAAAATACATTCCCAATATCCACGATAGGTTAACTCTTTGCGTCCATCTGCCAGACAGAACTTATCAGGATTCTCCTGTGCATGTAGTGCTATTGCTTCTACAATTGACTGTACCATCCTTTTTCCTCCTTATATACGTTACTCATATACTGTTCATCCTTTTGCTCATAATTTATATATACTCGTCAAAAGCCCCTATACAGTCCTAAAAGCCGCCCAGTATTTCAGCATCAGAGCACAAACAACTGTCATTAATGCAATAACAATGATAGTCATTTTCCATCCCTCTTTCAACATATACTTCGGCTTAAGTCCATATCCAACCGGTATTGCTCTTATTGATGTTGGCAGCATATACGACAGATTTACACCTACTGATGCAATATACACATACGGAATCGGATTTTCTCCAATACCCTGGATTACAGAAATAACCACCGGTATTGCGACTGCTGCTGTAGCTGTATTTGAAGTTACATCAGACAGAAGAAGTGTAAGTGTAATGATAACAAATACAGTAGCTACTCCACCGGTAAGATTCATTTCCCCTACCATCTTTCCAATTGCATCCGCTGCACCAGAGCCTTTAATCAATGTTCCGGCTGCAAGGCCACCGGCAAATATGTAAATCAGCTCCCATATAATCTTTGTCTGTACTGACTTCCAGACCATCAATCGCTCTCCATCCTTATCTGTGATTAAGAAAGAGCATATAGCGCAAATAATAAACACATATGCCGGCTTAAGTCCCGGAAGTAATTCCTGATAAAACTGTCTGGTAAATGAAAGCACAGTGGCAATTACAAACAGAAGAAGGGATATCTTCTCCTCCAGATTCATTTTAGGCATACTCTTATATTGTTCAACAAAATACTCTTTTGATCCTCCAAGTGACTCACCCTTTTTGACATCGCGAAGCATAAAAAGAATATTACTAATTGCAAGAACAATCATAATTGGCAGAAAGCGCACAACCCAGGAAATATACATATACTCTTCACCCGTAAGCTGCTGTAAATAGTCAACCGTTACCAGGTTCATCGCTCCTCCCAGAGGAGATGCCAAACCACCTAATCCTGCAGCATAAGCAATCGTAAGTAAAAGCTTTGAACCAATTTTGCTGTTGGCAATATCTTTTTCACCAATGTAATTAAGCATAGAAACTGCAATCGGAGTCACAGTAGCGCATACAACCGCATTAGGCAGTACAGCAGACAATGCCATAGAAAGCATAAACCAAAAAATCAACTGTGTTCTGAAATTACTTCCAACAAGTTTTAAAAACACAGCTGCAATTCGCTTGTCCAATCCGGTCTTTTCCCATGATACCGTTAAAATAGAAGCTCCCAGAAGAAGCATTATCGTCTCCGAAGCATAGTTAGAGATCACCGCAGTCATATCAGTAATCTGTAGCAAAGCATTCAACGCAATTGGCAGGAATGCAGTAACCGCATAATCCACCGGACCTGTCACCCACCAATATGCCATCCAGGCAACTGTACCTATAGCGGCTCTACTCGAAAATGCATCAAATACTGAGGACGGCAAAATAAAAATAAATAGAACTAATAATGCAGGCCCCATTATCAAATTGATCAATCTTTTTTTGTTCACTGTAAACACTTATCCCTTCATCCTGTATAATAATCAAATTTCAAGTATAAAGCATTTGCTGACCTTAACATAACAACAAGCTTTCCAGCGACAAAGCCATCGGAAAGCTCATTGAATTCATAAAATATATCCTCTTATTCTTCCTGAAGTTTTTCAATAAGTTCAAGCATAGCCTCAACTGAATTAAAGTTTTCAGGCATTAAGTCTTCAACATTGATTTCGATGTCAAATTCTTCATTTAACTGTGCCACTAATGTAACGATGTCAAATGAGTCAAGTACTCCACCATCAATCAATTCCTTTTCACTTTCAAAATCCACCTCTGGTCTTAATTCCTGTAGAATCTCCATTAATTTTTCTTTCATGTTTTGTTACCTCCATATTATATTTTGTTCAGATATTGATCTGAAATTAAACCATCCGGAATAAATTCGTATTTCACATACATATTATATGCCGGTGTGTTTTTTTCATCCACCCATAATATACAATTCTCTATTCCCTGGTTTACCATCCGGTTAAGTGCTCCATCTACCAAAACACTGGCAATGCCCTGTTTTCTATATTTGGAGCTGACTGACAAATGGGATAATGTAACAGATGTTTTCCCTGTGATGTTCATAAACACCGCTGCCACCAAATTCCCATTGTCATCTATGCAGTAAACATTACCATCATCTATCATCTCATACATCTCTGATACACTTGGTAATGAAGTACTCAATATATCAAGGCTTTCTCTCCACAACTCTATTATAGCCTCAGCCTGGCTGTGCCCTGCAACTTCAATCTTATATTTCTCATTGGTTTTACCTGTCACTATTTCACTCAGGCTTTTCTTCATTCGAACATATCGCTTATATTTTTTGAAGCCATTCTTTAGCCATTCATCAGTTTGACTCTTAATGAATTCCTGCTGATTCTCTTTGAACACAAAATCGAGCACCAACGTTTTATCATCTGCAAACTGCTGTAATTCTTTCTCACAACTCTTAATATAATATAAACGAAGATAATCTGTCTCGTCAACATAAAAATAAAGTCCGTCTTCTCTGGATTCATAGTACAGTTTGTTTAATTCTATAAGCCTTTTTATCTCATTCGGCATAAAATAAATATTATTTATAAGCTTTCCCGCCCCTCCTTTTTGAGCGGCTTTAAGCTCTTTATACATATCAAACGATTCTACTTTATACATTTTCTATATATTCCTTTTTCAATAAAACTCTGTCAATCTTACCATTTTTGTTTACAGGCAGCTTGTCAAAATGAACAAGGCGATTAGGGAACATATACTTCGGAAGCTTTTCTCCCATATCTGTTAATACCTGTTTATCACATTCTGTCTCTGACTGATAAAACATTACTATTTTCTCTTTCTTATCATCATAAACCATAACGGCTGCATCTACATATGGTAATGCATTCGCTACAGTTTCGATTTCTCCAAGTTCAATTCTGTGTCCCATATGTTTTACCTGGTAATCTTTTCTCGACACAAACATAAGAAGTCCTTCATCGTTATAATATCCAAGGTCACCTGTTCTGTATATCTTCTCAGGATATGCTGTATTAAGCGGATTCTGGCAGAAAGCTTCTTCTGTTTTCTCCGGATTATTGTAATATCCTAATGCTAACGAATGACCTAATACACAAATCTCACCGATTTCTCCAGCCTTAGCTTCCCTATCTTCCTCATTCAACAATAATATCTTTGTGTTAATAAAACTTACACCTATTGGTAAAGTCTCATCATCAGCATATGGTCTGTCCACCTTGTAGAAAGTACAGTTACATGTAATCTCTGTCGGCCCATAGAGGTTAACATATGATACATCCGGAAGATTTGTTCTCCAATAATTAAGTACCTTGTTAGACATTATCTCACCAGAAAACATTACAGTTCTTAAATATGATGGTAACTGCTTCTTAAATGCTTTAAGATTCTCCATTATTCTAAGTGCTGACGCAGCCCAGATAATTGTATTTATCTTATGCTCATCGAGATAAGATATAAGCTTTCCCGGTGCAACAAAAAGTACCTTTGGCACAATGTACATGGTTGCTCCATTTCTAAGTGTAGAATATATATCCTTAACCGATACGTCAAAATCAAACGGAGCCTGATTGCCAAAGACTCTTGTATCGTCAAAATCAAACTCGTCAGCAAAACAGTCAACTAAATCTATAACCGAGCCATTTCCCACAAGAACTCCCTTTGGAACTCCTGTAGAGCCTGATGTAAATATTGCGTACAAAGGATCTGTACTAAGCATCTGTTTTCTAATCGATTCAATTCTTTCATCATCTATCGAACCATTTATAACCTCTTCATATGAGAATCTTGGTCCCTCATATTTTATTTCATCGAGAATAGCATTCTCATCTGCTGTCATAATTACTCCAACAGGATTGAGTGTATTAAACATACTCTCTATTCTTGCGGTTGGCATAAGCTTATCTACCGGTACATAGAAATTCCCACTATACACAACACCCATAAAAGAAATCAGACTCTCAATATTTCTATCTATAAATACTACTATAGGTCTTCTGCGTGTATCCCCGATCACATCAGTTATATTCGTTCCTATTGTTCTGGCAAGCCTGCTTAATTCATTGTAAGTCACAACATTGTCCTGATCACCAAACACAATCTTGTCACCATATTTAGCTGTTGATTCCTCTAAAAACTCCAAAATACTTCTACGCATTGTTTTCTCCTTTTACTCATTCTTCAACTCTTTTTTAATCATTTCCACACATTCATTCAGGTCAATATTGTTATATCTTTTTATTATATCACACTCTTTAATTTTGTCTTCTGAAAAATCTTTTGCATCTGCTAAAAATCTTCTGCACATCTCCTCGTATTTAGGATTGTCCTGCTGCTTCTCTCTTGATATAGCACGTATAAGTCTGTCTCCATCATCAACTTCTACATATATAGGTGATACAACATCTTTACCATAATAATCCCTAATCTTAACATAAGACTCCAAGGTCCCAATTAAAATATAATCTTTATCTTCCAAATCAATCTGCTCATCATCTACTGTAAAATAATTCCATATCCCATGTACAGTATTATAGCTCCTGCGTTCGACAACTTTACCTGCCGCTTCAAGCTCAAGCATTCTCTTCTCATCCACAAAATGGTATTCTCTGCCTTCAACCTCCCCATCGCGCATAGGTCTGGTAGTGTAAACAGTTATCGTGTTAAGTTTAAGCTCCTTATCTTCAAGAAGCATCTTATATATTGTGTCCTTGCCCGATGAGCTTTTTCCCATTACTACATATATTTTACTCATATTCTGTTTCCTCACAAATTCCATTACCTTACAGTGAGTATATTACTCGATATGTTTTTCACTGTAACTTTGTTAACTTTTACATCAGCTACTATTTTATATTGATATTTTTTTCCTTTTTTATAATTCTTATCAACGTAACTTGTGGTTGATTTTGTAGCGATTCTTTTCCATGCTCCAGAACCAATTTTTCTATATATGCAATACTTATTAACTCCATTTACCTTATTAAATGAAAGACTTGCACCCTTTTTGTCAGCCGATTTCTTTTTCATCACTATCGGATGATAAGACTTTAGGGATACCGATGGTTTTGAGGCTATGTGTATAGCACATTTTTTGCTTGATGTTATTTTATTTTCACCAATTGTACTGTTTTTTTTCTTTGGATCCTGAATATCTATACCATATAACCCCGATGACCTGATTGTATTCGATTCAATAGTCGCACCACTTCCAAGGCTCACACTGATTCCTCTGCTCGAGGCCTTAGTTATAGTGTTACCTTTTATGGTAGCCTTTGACGAATTCTGTACTGCAATTCCATTTCCTTTGTCATTGCTAAGCTTGTTATTGGTTATCGTGGCATTTGTGTTATCAAGAACAATTCCTCCTGTTCTACTTATGTTAAGTGTATTACCCGAAATTACATTTTTATCTCCACATGAAAACATTCTTATTCCATTTCCGTTAACCGAAGTGATTTTGTTATTCTTTATTGCTGTTTTGCTACAGCCGGCAGATGTATATATACCATGCCTTCCTGAACCTGTTATTTCGTTTCCACTTATCTCATTGTTAGTAGAATTGTCATATAAACTAATACTGTAATTTGTTGATGCCGATATTTTTCCAGTGTATCTTATTTTGTTATTTGTAATGACGCTGTTTCTTGTGTTACCGCACTTAATACCTATAGCTTCATCAGAAATCTCATTATTAGAAATAATCACATTTTCCACATAATAATCCCCAGCTTTTATTCCCGCATGCTTAGCTGTAGTCTCATCAACAAGTTCTCCATATACTCTTATTGCTGTTGGCACATCTGTATACTTAGTCTTTTTTACTGTTATTTTGTTATTCCTGATTGTCGTATTAACATTAGGGTTATATTTGTATGTCTTCTTTGTGTCATTTGGAAGATATATTTTTGAATCTCCAACACCTAACCCCTCATTACTGTGCATATTCTTAAAATCTATTCCGGCTCCCGAATTAATAATAACATTGTTAGAAATATCACAATTTCTGTAATTTTCTACCGCAATAGCAGTCTTAGAGATATTCTCAAATTTGTTATCAGTAATTCTGATATTTTCAAATTCGATGCCAACTACCATTGAATGACTCCCCACACCTCTTTGTACATCCTTAAATGTACAGCCTGTAATAAGAACATTCTTCATAGGCGTATCATCATAATTGCCAAAATTCTTCATCCTGCTCTCATCGTGGAGAACATCCAGCTGCACAGCCTCTATAGATCTGTTTTTTGTGTTAACTGTACTTAAGCTGTCTCTTCCATATATATTGCAGTCCTGCATTGTAAAACCATCAACACCTGCTACCTCTACATAGTGAAGATTGTTTCCGTTTTGCAAAGTAACCCTGTCTAACAATATGTTTTTTGCATGTGCAATTCTGATAAGAGTTCCACTATTGTCAGCATACTCTTTTACATTGCCATTTGCATCCAGAATACCACCTTCGATAGTTATATTTTTGTATCCATCATAACCATTGTTTATGTCTGAATTATTTCCACTTCTAAACATACCTATTGATTCAGAACATCTTTTTAATGTAACTCCATTAAGACACAGATGAGTATTACTATATATGCTCATTCCTGATGCGATCTCATAAGTACCTTCTGGTACTACTATCCTGTATGCATTATCATCTGTGGCATTATCTCTTGCAAGATTTAAATATTTCTGAATTACTTTTGCATCGCTGTATCCCTCGTCAAATTCGCTTTTTGGAATCTCTATAACTGTACCGTTATCCTCTGCATATATATCCAATGTCAGGTTAACACTTATACCCGTAAAACACAAGACAAGCACTAAGAATATTATTATCTTATTGCGTTTCTTCATATCAATATACCTTCTTTAAAAAAATTCTTTGTACACACGTTTTACATTTTCTCTGTCACTGTATTTGAAAAATTTATCTTTTCTTGCTTCAACAACTGATGTATCCAGTTCTTTATTCAAGGTCTTTACAAGTTCGTCTGAGTTATCTACGATAATTCCACAATGATTATCATAAAATTCATCATATAACTCATAGTGATTCTCCGTAAACCCTTCCTGCATATAATAAATACTAATTCCTGATTTCTTATATGCAAAATCATAAGCAACGGAAGAATAATCTGTTATTAGATATTTGCACTCATTAAACCACTTGTTAAAGAGAGTCTGTTCTGATGAATGTGCGTATTGTACAGGTTCTACAAAAGTACCTTCCTCCTGAGCCTTTGAGATAGCTATAAGCTCCTCTTCCGATTTGCCATAAGTTCTTATCTTTCTCTTTATCAATCTCTGTTTTTTAACTGAAATTGCAGGATGGAAAAGATAGAAAATATCTCTATCCGGATATGCCTCCATTACCTTATTAACAACCTCGGCTATAATATCAAAATATTCGTCCGTATACTGTTTTCTGTATGTGAAATCAAACAAAATTGCGTCATTCTTTGGCGCATCCCATTTGTCCATTCTAGGATAACCTGTGACAATAACATTTTTTAATCCGCACTTATTCTCAAAATAATTTTTTTCATTTTCTGAGCAACAACATAATTTCTTTGGCTGACTTAAGAATATCGGTGTAAGAAAATATGAGTTCTTATCGTATGATATTCCATGAGGACAATAATACCAGTTTGACTGAATAAATGGGTACGCAAAGAACTCATGTTTAAATACTGTTGGTACCATATCTGATAATGTCCAACTACATATAATCTTCTTGCATCTCATAAATGCCTGAATATGCTCTTCGCTGTTATATACAAGCATATGTTTCTTAATCTCTTCATCTTCTTCATTTTCATATCTTGATAAACCAGTTACAAAATAACTGTTATCTCCCCTTGCAACAGATTCTTTAAATATTTCCCACGAATTGTCATTGGCAATGTTTCTAAATTCAGAAAAAAGAATTATATCCTTCTCTTTATCTTTTATAGCTGCTATCTGGCTAAGTCTCATCTTCTGCTCATCAGTACAGATATTCATATAATGCTCATAAAATCCATTATAATCTGTTACCTTTATTATATTCCTGTCAACTGCCAGATACTGCCCTTCTTTTAAATAATATTTGTATGAAAATGATGACCACACAAATAATGTAAGGATGTGTAGCGGAATATTCAAATCAATCGCAACCTTAAATTCCATTCCCATCTTTGGCGGGATATTGGATACATTATAATAGAAAGCGTTTTCACTAAACTCTTTTTTGATGTATGTATCAAAAAATACCACCGAACTGTCTGTTAGCCCCACTGTATTCTCATATTCTTCTTCATTAATGAAAAAATGTATATTTTCAAGTACCGAAGACAATACCATATATGTATTTCCATCTGCCGAATTGAAAAATCCCCAAAAATTTACTACTGAAGGACTTGGTCTTCTCTCTCTTAGTGCACACATATCTATATCTAACAACGGATTAACAGTAAGCTCTCTAATTCCTTCAAGTGCCTGCAAATATCCTGCACCATCAAAATTATCGCAAGGATTCTTTCCTTCTTTAAAACCAAACTTCATATAATGCTGTGTTGGGTTTATTGCAACATCTTCGTATGTATCTACATACCATTTCTTATCAAAATATGGCGATATAGATAAGAATTTATACTCATCTGTAAAATGAAGCATAAGTCCCCTGAATGTATAATCGCTTATGATATGAAGTTTTCTAAGTACTTTCCATATAAACACTATTATTGCTTTAATTATTTTCTTAACAAATCGCATATCTTTATTCCTCAATTATTCCTTTCGTTAATTCTCCCAAGCAAAACTAATGTTCATCCTTTATAAGTTTAACACTAAATTTTGATGACATTATGTAAATATAGCATTTCTATGTTATTATATCAAGTAACAACCCCCTAATTTCTCCTATTTTGTTCAAAATCTCTATATTATCCTTCTCATCGGCAAGCAATGCCTCTGCAAGCTCATCAAGATTCTTATCTATAAGTCTTATTATTCCATAGACCCTGTGTCTTCCTTTTCTATCAAGAAAATTCTCTCTCGAAAACCCATGCGAGCGATATACAACTTCATTGAGAAATGTCTTAATAAGCTCGCGATATTTTCTCATATCACGAATATCTGCATGCTTTGAAAGCTTCTTTCCCTGATCAGAGATTTCATTCATAAGGGCATTTACTTTCGCCTGAAGGTCACTTTCTTCTATATTACTCGCCAGCATAAACTTAAAACTTCCATCCGTTTCATTCGTCTGCTTTGCTGTTTCCTGGGGCAAAATATTATTAAGTTCATTTACCTTAATCTCCATATTTTATTTCCTCACCTTTGATAACAAGCCCTGCGGCCTTGTATTTTTTTACAGCCATTACAACTTCATCCGTCACTTCCTCACCCGGTGCAATTATGGGGATCCCGGGCGGATATACATACGAATACGTTAGCGCTGTTTTTCCTACCGCATCTGACACATTCATATATTTATCACTTTTTATGTTCATTGCTTCAAAAATAGTCTGATTTATTTTTGCTTCAAAAAACGGTACTTTGTACTCGTTCTCATCACCTTCAGCTACACTCTTATCCACTTCAGCAAGAGCCATTTTTAGTCTGTCGAAGCCCTCTTGCTTATCCTTATATGATGTCATACATATAACGTAATTCCCTGACGCCATCTCCGGCTGCAGTCTGTATTTTTCTCTTAATATTTCATACAGCTCTTCCCCTGAGAGTTTTGAACTACCTGTTGATATCACGATTTTTCCCCTGTCAAAATCATAGACACTATCACTTTTAACAATTCTTTCGTCCAAAACCTTTATTTTCTTTAGCCCCTTTGCAAACTGATAAAAATCATCAAGTGCTTCTACATATCTGTCTATCTCCATGTCAGCCCGACCACTTATCAAGTCATCAAGACAATTACCAATAGCTGACATAAGCACATAGGATGGACTGGAGCTTTGATAAATAGAAAGAAACTGTTCGACACTCTCCCTGCTTATAAGCGAATTCTTCCCTATATGAAGAAGCGCTGTCTGTGTGAGTGATGGCAGTGTCTTATGTACACTTTGAATCACAATATCTGCCCCAAGCGCTATGGCACTCACAGGAAAGCTCCCATGAATTCCAAAATGTGCTCCATGAGCCTCGTCAACAATCAACGGTATTTTATGTGCATGTGCAATATCAGCAATTGCTTTTATATCACTCACAATTCCCTCGTAAGTGGGAGACGTTATAAAAATACACGATATTTCGACATTTTCTCTTATCAACTTATCCACATCCGCTGGATTTATGCCCCCATTTATACCCATTTTGTGTATATACTGTGGATAAATATACGCTGATTCCAATCTATTTAAAAAAACAGCATTGTATGCAGACTTATGACTATTTCTTGACATCAAAATTTTTCCTTTTTTTACAAAAGCCGCAGCCGATATTGCGCTTAGAATACCACATGAACTTCCATTCACAAGATAATATGTCTTCTCACTTCCATAATACTCGCCGGCTCTCTTCATCTCATCTGCAATAATACCCTCTGCATGATGAAGATTGTCAAATCCATCTATCTCTGTGATATCGATTCCAAAATACTCACGTTCTCCATAGCCCTTGTGACCCGGCATATGAAACCTGTACATATCACTGTTTTCGTAATTCTTAAGTTCACTATAAAGACCGCTCATCATATCTTCCTTCTTACAAAAATACGTCATCCAAACAAACTATCATTAGTATAGCGGATTAATAATTAATTTACAACAATAAGTGGAAATGTAAAAAAGCAGAGAATAATCTTTCCCTGCTTTTCTTGCAATAATTTACTTAAACCGATATTTACATTCTTCCACAACTGCCTTGTTAATCTCAAACTCAACTGTCCCCACTGATTTAAAATCGTTTGCATTTTGGTTGTATTCCTCATAGAAACAATCAACCATCTGCCTGATAAGTTCATCCACATCCTTATTAACCTGGTTTTCAGCATTCGAGTTTTCTTTGTCACCAATCGAAGGCACTGAAGCATTCAATTCTTTCTTATCATCTTCATAAAAATAACTTCTAACTGTAACTACTTTAATCAACTTACCAATTACCGGAATATCATTAAGTGCATTAGCATATATATATGGCCAATTAATCTGTGTCTGTTTAGAAAATCTCCAATCACATACTTTTCAAGTGTTATTATCAAAAACAAGCTAAGTCCCCATAACATAAAATTGTATCCTGCGCCATGCCATATACCTGTAAGTAACCACACAATTAAAAGATTTCTTATCGTTATAATTGTTCCATTTCTATTTCCACCAAGTGGTATATAAATGTATTCCCTATACCAACTGCCAAGCGTAATATGCCAACGTTTCCAAAATTCTGTCATTGTTACAGATATATATGGTTGATTAAAATTCTTTGGAATCTTAAACCCCATCATTTTTCCAAGTCCGATTGCCATCAAAGAATACCCAAAGAAGTCCAAATATATTTGAAGGCTGTAAGCAACAATCGAAAGCCATGCAAGCTTTGTTGATATACTCTCAAATCCTATTCCACATGCTCCATTCCAAATATTACCTAATGGATTTGCTAAAAGAACCTTAAGTCCAAGACCAAGAATAAATAGTTCAATTCCATTTTTTACACGATTGAAGCTAATAACTTTGTGCTCAAGTGCCTCCTCAACATTGTCATATGTAACAATCGGACCCGCTATAAGCTGCTCAAACATTGCTATATAAGTTGCAAATTTTATTATGCTTTTTTGTGGCAAACACACTCCTCTATACACATCAACCACATACGAAATTCCCTGAAACGAAAAGAATGAGATTCCAAGCGGCTGAACAACTTTTGCAACAAAACGATATCCTGTTATATAGTTATTGAGCTCTATAGTTACAAACATAAGATATTTGAACACAGCCAGGCAGACTACATAAAATATAATCACCGTAACAAGGACTATCTTCTTGTATTTTTCGTTTTCCACTATAATAAGTCCGTCCAGATAATCTGCTATTATACTAAGTACAAAAATAACCATATGTTCCGGATAATCTATAGCGCCAAGCGTATAGAAAATCATACTACCTGCAAGTATAACTATGTTTTTATACCTTCTTCTCACAGCATAAAAACATATGAAAAAAACAGGCAAAAATATATATAAAAATTTCAAACTGCTAAAAACCAATTTATTTCTCCTTTAAACGCGTCTATTTTATAGACGGATAAAAAAGTATAAATTATTTTGCGCTTTTTTTCGCCTATCTTATGTGGAAATCGTTTACTGTAATATTAATTATAGGAGATTTTTTTATTTTTTCATGCTATATTTGATATATCCAAAAAAAGGGGGCTTTATCTTGAATAAAAGAATATCATTACTACTAGCTGGTTTACTCATATTTACCGCAACCGGCTGCGAGAATAAAAACAGGAAAACCGTTGTAACCGATACAACAAGCGAATCGACAACAGTCAGAGTCACTACAAAAACGGCTAAACCAACGCATACTACTACAGTCAGACATACAACTACCGAAAAGCCATCCACAACCACAGCACAAACCACAGTGGTAGAGACTACAGAGGCTATATCACCTACTACGGCTCATCATGAGACTACCACAACTGAGCAAACTACATCTGGCAAGGTGCGTCCGGGCAGCAAAACAAACATTGCCTTCAACGAATCCTGGGAATTTGCCGACAGTTCTATAATCCATACCGGATGTGCTGTTTTATATAAGGCCAGAGGTAACAGACGAAAAAATATAACAATTGGTGTTAACGCAGGTCATGGAACTGTAGGTGGAACCAATGTATATACGTACTGTCATCCGGACAGAACCCCAAAGACAACCGGTGGCTCCACGCAGGCAGGAGCACTAAAAGCAATTGCGGTTTCCAGCGGAATGTGTCTGTACGACGGTACACCTGAAGCTGATGTAACACTTAGGATTGCACAGATTTTTAGAGATAAGCTTTTAGCAGAAGGCTTTGATGTACTTATGCTTAGAGATGACTCTGATGTACAGCTTGACAATATTGCAAGAACCATTATGTGCAACAACAATGCTGACTGCCATATATCACTTCACATAGATGGCGACGGCTTAGATTACAACAAAGGTTGCTTCTATGCCTCCGTTCCCGACGGGATCAAAAATATGTACCCGGTAAGCGAAGTCTGGCAAGAGAGCAATGCGCTCGGTGAATCCCTAATATCCGGTTTACAAAAAAATGGCGCCGCCATTTATAATTCCGGCAGCGCTCCTATTGATTTAACCCAGACCTCCTACAGCAAAGTCCCAAGCATAGATATCGAACTTGGCAACGCCGCCATGCAACACGACGATAGCGCACTTGGCATACTTTGTGATGGTATGGTTATCGGTATAAAATCATACTATGATGTTAATTAGTCATTAACAATAACTGATTCAATTTTTACCACATACATAGTGTGGTAGTTGCCATCAGCATACCACTTGTCAATCTGTTCCTTATCGGTAAAGCTTTCGGCAGTCATCTCCTGCGCATATAATTTTTTACACAGGAATGTCATCTTAGCTTCCTCAAAAACAGGGGCATCGTATCCGTCTATGAGATGAAGATTCATCTTCTCAATTTTGTCTTCATCTCTTCCTGATACCTTGCCCATATATGAAAGCATCTCTTTTGCATCATCACCGAAAAATGACAGGCTCATTTTGTCTGCAGCATCGACAAATTCCTTTGTATATCTTGTCTCACGAATAAAAACAAATGCCACATCAGTGCCCCACATTACTCCAAGACCACCCCATGATGCTGTCATTGCGTTGCTCTTTCCGTCCTTTGTGGCACCTACAAGCATCCAGTCCTTTCCTATCTGTTTGAAAACATTTTCTTTAATATCTGCTGTAGTAATTTCTCTCATTATATTGCACCTTTCATTGATTTAACATATTTCGCAACTTCGTCTAAGCAATCTCTTCCATACTGTGCAACTATCTTTACAATGGCACTACCAACGATTACACCGTCTGCCTTCTTTGACATTTCAGATGCCTGAGAAGGTGTAGAAATACCAAATCCAATAGCACAAGGTATATCAGTTACTTCACGAACAAGACCAATCATTGCATCTATATCTGTTGTGATTTCACTTCTGACACCTGTTACTCCAAGTGATGATACACAATACACAAATCCCTTTGCGTCCTTTGCGATTGTCTTTATTCTATCATTAGAAGTTGGCGCAATCAATGATATTAAATCTACTGCGTTTTTTTCACATACACTATCAAGTTCATCCTTTTCTTCAAAAGGAAGATCAGGTACGATTACACCATCGATTCCTGCCTCCTTACAATTATTCATAAATTTCTCTTTTCCGTATGTATATATCGGATTTAAATATGTCATAAATACAAGTGGCGTATCTATTTTTTCTCTAACTCTCTTCACCATATCAAAAAGCTTATCCGTTGTGCATCCTGCCTTAAGTGCCCTTTCACTCGCCTCCTGAATTACAGGTCCTTCTGCGATTGGATCCGAAAAAGGAATTCCTATTTCGATTAAATCTGCTCCACTTTCAGACATTGTATATATTAATTTCTCCGTTGTCTCTATGTCAGGATCTCCACCTGTTACAAATGCGATAAACGCTTTTCCATTCTCAAACGCTTTATTTATTCTACTCATATATTTCCACTCCTCTGTATCTTGCTATAGCTGCCACGTCCTTATCTCCTCTTCCTGAGATATTGATTACTACGATTTTATCTTTTGGCAGCTCTTTTGCATATTTTATTGCATAGGCTACTGCATGTGAACTTTCTATTGCAGGAATTATGCCTTCTGTTCTTGATAAATATTCAAATGCTGCTACTGCCTCCTGATCTGTTACAGGCACATACCTCGCTCTCTTTGTCTCATTAAGCATAGCATGCTCAGGTCCAATCCCCGGGTAATCAAGTCCTGCTGAAATAGAATAAACAGGAGCAATCTGACCATATTCGTCCTGACAGAATAACGACTTCATTCCGTGAAATACACCTTCCGTTCCGTTTGCTATTGTCGCAGCATTCTTTGGATTGTCTACTCCAAGACCTGCCGCCTCGCATCCAATAAGTTCGACACTTTCATCCGGAATAAATTCATAGAAAGCTCCCATTGCATTGCTTCCACCACCAACGCAGGCGATAACCGCATCAGGAAGTCTTCCTTCTTTCTCCATCAACTGTGACTTAATCTCTTTTCCGATAACACTCTGAAAATCCCTTACAATTGTCGGAAAAGGATGCGGTCCCATAACTGAGCCAAGCACATAAAGAGTGTCATCCATTCTTGATGCCCACTCTCTCATAGTCTCATTAACAGCATCCTTAAGTGTCATTGTCCCGCTTGTCACAGCGTGAACCTTAGCACCAAGAAGCTCCATTCTGAATACATTCAGAGCCTGTCTGTCTGTATCCTCTTTCCCCATAAAAATCTCACATTCCATATCCATAAGAGCTGCCGCAGTCGCTGTTGCAACACCGTGCTGACCTGCACCTGTCTCGGCAATTACTCTTTTTTTACCCATTTTCTTGGCAAGCAAAACCTGACCAAGTACGTTGTTAATCTTATGTGAACCTGTGTGATTTAAATCTTCTCTCTTAAGATAAATCTTTGCTCCGCCCAGGTCCTTCGTCATCTTCTCTGCATAATAAAGAAGCGATGGACGCCCTGCATAGTTTCTCATAAGATCATCAAGTTCTTTTACGAATTCAGGATCATTCTTGTAATGCTCATAAGCCTCTGTCACTTCGTTTACTGCTGTCATCAATGTTTCAGGAACATACTGTCCTCCATATTGTCCGAATCTTCCAATCTTATCTCTCATAATGTGTTCTCACTTTCTCTATAATTCTTTTTATTTTCTCTTCATCCTTAAAACCATCACTCTCAACACTGCTGCTTACATCAACACAGTACGGAAAAACAGTATCAATAATGTCATCAACATTATCTTCGTCAATTCCACCAGCCACAAATATTTTCTTATTGCTCTCCGGTAAAATACTCAAATCAAATGTTTTTCCGGTACCTCCAAACCCCCTTGCCGACACAGAATCCACCATAATATAATCAGCCACACATCTTTTAAAATCTGCCTCAAGGCTCTCCCTTGATATTCCCTTAAGTGCCCTGATTACCGGCTTTCCTGTTCTTATCATCACTTCGCTTACGAACTCTTCTGACTCATCACCATGAATCTGTACCGCATCTATTGCACCTTCACCGCAAAGCTTTTCAACCTGCTCTATCGTATCGTTTTGAAAAACACCAACGACCTTTATCGACTTATCAAGAGCATTTTTCATCTGAACAGCAAGCTCATCACTTACGAATCTCTTTGTGTTGGCAAATACAAAGCCAACAAAATCAGGCTTGTATTTATTTACTATCTCTACATCTTCCATCCTTTTAAGACCACATATTTTTATCATTGTGCCTTTTAATGATGCCAACATTTTTCTCTTATCATCAGCACGCATCAGTGTTTCACCAATAAGTACAGCATCTACATTATTTTTGCGAAGCTCATTGATATCATTTGCGTCCTTTATTCCGCTCTCCGCCACAAAAATAACATCTTCCGGAACAAGGTTTCTAAGTGACGTACTGTTTGCTACATTCACTGTAAAATTCTTAAGATTTCTGTTATTTACTCCTATTATTCTCGCTCCCGCCTCTATTGCTGATTTGATTTCCTCTTCATCATGCGTCTCAACAATAGCCGATATTGAAAGCTCGTCACAAATCTTTAAATACTCTTTTAGAGTTTCTGTGTCTAAAAGTGCACATATAAGAAGCACACAATCAGCACCAAGTGCTTTTGCCTGATATATCTGATATTCATCAATCGTGAAATCCTTACGAATTATAGGTATATTTATCGCTTCCCTGATTTCTTTCAGATACTCATCACTCCCAAGAAAATAGTATGGTTCTGTAAGCACTGATACACAGGTAGCCAAAGCCTCTTCATACTCCTTTGCTATTTCTACATAAGGAAAATCTTCTGCAATAACGCCCTTTGATGGCGATGCTTTTTTCACCTCGCATATAAAGCTTATATCCCTGTCGCGAAGTGCATTCTCGAAAGCAAAAGGATCTAATTTACTTTTGTGAGAAAAGGCAAGTCTCTTCATTTCTGACAATGAAATCTTTTCTTTGTCAGCCTCGACTCTCTCTCTTGCTTTTGCTGCAATCTCTTCTAAAATCATTTACTTCTCACCTACTTTTTTATATTTAAAAATGCGTCTATCATCTTTTTCCCTGATGGTGTAAGCACAGATTCGGGATGAAACTGCAACCCGTATATTTTGTAATCCTTATGCTTTACAGCCATTATTTCTCCATCGTCAGCCGTTGCAATCACCAAAAGGCTCTCCGGTATAGTATCCTTATCTGCTGCCAGAGAATGATATCTTGCAACCTTTGTCTTTTCTTCAAAATCTTTAAATAGTTCTACTTTGTTATCCAGTGTTATCTCGCTTTGCTTTCCGTGCATCAAAGTCTTTGCATATGTGATTGTCGCTCCAAACACTTCACATATTGCCTGGTGTCCAAGACACACTCCAAGCATTGGAATCTCACTTCCAAGCTCTCTGATTACATCTTCACACACTCCTGCGTCAACTGGTCTTCCGGGACCCGGCGACAGAATAATGTGGGAGGGCTCTAATTCCCTAATCTCTTCTACTGTCATCTCGTCATTTCTGATAACCTTTATTTCTTCATCGCCACCACCCACATACTGAACAAGGTTATATGAGAAACTATCGTAATTATCAATAAGTAAAATCATCTTCCGTTTACCTCCCTTGCTCTTGTAATTGCGTCTATCACAGCTCCCGCCTTATTGGCACATTCCATATATTCATTGTGTGGAACTGAATCAGCCACTATACCTGCTCCTGCCTGAACATATGCCTTGTTACCTTTTTTGACTGCTGTTCTTATCGCTATACATACATCAAGATTTCCTGAAAAATCAATATACCCAATTGCGCCTCCATATACACCTCTGGCCACCGGTTCAAGCTCATCTATTATCTCACAGGCTCTGAACTTAGGTGCTCCCGACAGTGTTCCAGCCGGAAGCAGCGCACTTATTGCATCGTATGGTGTGTTTTCTTCCTTTAACTTTCCGCAAACTGTTGAGGCTATATGCATTACCTTTGAAAATCTGTGAATCTTCATATAATCTTTTACATACACACTGCCAAACTCTGCAATTTTTCCCACATCGTTTCTGGCAAGGTCCACTAACATATTGTGTTCTGCAAGTTCCTTTTCATCAGCCATCAGCTCTTTTTCAAGTCTTAAATCTTCCTCGTCATCTGCGCCTCTTGGTCTCGTTCCGGCAACAGGGAAGGTAGTAATCTCTCCATCGATTACTTTTACCATAGTTTCCGGCGAAGCCCCTGCAATCTGCACATCATCTGATTTGATAAAGTACATATATGGTGATGGATTTGTCGTTCTTAGTACCCTGTATGCATTCAGAAGACTTCCATAGTAATCAGCCTCAAATCTTCTGGATACAACAGCTTGAAAAATATCACCCTCGTAAATGTGTTTAATTGTTTTTTCCACCATATCGGAATATTCTTCTTCTGTCATATTGCATTTGAAAACCGGATTTTCATCACCATAGGATTCCGGAAGCGGTGAAGTATCATAAATCATATTCATAATTTCATCTATGCTTTTCATAGCTTCGTCGTAGCTTTTTTGTCCTTCATTTGGATTCATATTTGCTATTATGATTATCTTCTGTTTTAAGTGGTCATATGCTATAACTTTATCGAACAGCATCAAATCATAGTCATTGAATTCATTATTCTTTATCTTAAGCTTAGGTTCCGCAAACCTTATCATCTCGTATGAAAAATATCCAACAAGCCCTCCGGTAAAGGTTGGGAGTTCTTTGTTCTTTGGTGCTTTGTATTTGCTTATCAAATCCTTAAGTGCCGCCACCGGTTCCCCTGCTATTTCTCTAACCTCATCATTTTCTTTGATATATGCTCTGCCTTCCTTGCAGTAAATTCTAAGCTTGGGATTATATCCCAAAAAAGAATATCTGGACCATTTATTTCCACCCTCAACGCTTTCAAGCAGATAGTAGTCATCATATGATGCCGCCAGCCTTCTAAGAAGCGTAATTGGCGTAATTACATCAGCGTATATTTCTCTGTAAACAGGTACAAAATTGTAATCACTATAATCTCTGTTCATATTTTCCTCCATAAAAAAAAGCTTTTGTCTCTGTTAAATAACAGGGACAAAAGCTATATCTTCTGCGGTACCACCCTAATTGGCATATTATATAATATACCCACTCTGCATATACTGTCATATATGTTCCTCTGATAACGGCGGAAACCCCGTTGACGTCTACTTTCATTCTCATGATTTCAAGTCACCCTCGCGAGTCCATTCACTAAGTCATCCATTACTGCAATCTCACCATCTGCAGCTCTCTTTGAACTTCCTACTTAACTACTTCTCTCGTTCATAGGTTTGTTTTATTATACTTTACTTAGATAAAGTGCATTATACTCCCGCTAATTAGATTTGTCAACACTTTCTAAAAAATGCTTTAATATCGTCAATTATTTATAGCTTATTCCCATCTTTTTCCGCAATTTGTTTCAGTCAGATTATTCAATGATTTTTAAATTAAATATATCTAACATACCCTAACATTACTGGTAATCCAAACAACAAGGACGTATATATTTGCAACTCAATGTTACACTCCATAATGTATCATATACTTATTTTCCAAGATAGCTTTCTGAACAATATCTAGCAAGCTTTTTAAACTCGGATCACTTAATAATCTTGAATCATTTTTTAATATATTCTCAAAATGTTTCAATGATATTGGTGGAATCAACGTTACACCATGACGATTAAGTCCTTTAGAACGAAAATCAAAACCATTAAAATATGTTTCCATATTTTGTAACTGTGACCACCAATCATCAATATATAAATCATCGTCGATTTCTATACAATTGTATTTTTGCGGTTCATAATTTGTATAAATTTCATCTATTGAAATTTCTGGAATTATACCAAATTCAGCCTTAATCATAATAATAAAACCTCTCTATTATGTTTTACCTACCACCAAAGCTTACAAGTAATCCAGTTGGTTGACCCCGCACACATACGACATCCAAATACATATATTTATATCTATATCTATAGCAATTTGGAGTTGAGCCTACAACTAGTTTATAAGGCTTTAAATTTTGAGATGGTATAGTATTAGTTCTAAAATAATCAGCAAGTCGTACATATGCACATATATTGTGTGCAAAAACTTCATATCCATGTTTCTTAAAGTGATAGTCTAAAGATTTACTTTTTGAACTAAAACTGCCTGCTGCCCACTTATATAATAAACCGTTAGGAATATCCCTACTACCATAGGATGTTGTACTTCCAAATGTGTCCCCACCGTCAACTGCGTTAAAATATATGCTAATATTTTCATGACAGGATTTAATCGGAACAGTAACACTATATGTACTTGTACCTATAGATACTTTACTAAATGCAAAACTTTTAGTAATATTACCTGTCTTTATTGTTCCAGACACTAAATCAACGGAGTCCAGTCCCATATTAGTAATATAAATTATAATTGAATTTTCCGTAGCCACCCAATCAAATGTCATTGAATTTGGTAATATATTCGAAAAAATAATAATACCATTATCATTTCTCTTACCTTCATAAATTACACTTTTCTCATCAGATTTTCCAATTTCTTCTTCAGAAAAATAAAGTAGTTTATTCTTTTGAAAAAATATCTTTTCAGATGCATTTATATACAACACCATTCCTCAAGAACGATATAATACATCACAAAAAATATAACTAAAAAAGTTTCAATGATATACCATTGCAACCGAATAATCATAATGCTTTATATCACCTTAGACTTCAAGATTTGCTTCCTTACATTACCACAAGTTTGCCATATTCTGTCATCAGCGTGTATTATATCCTTCATGTAACTTTTTGTCAATTGTCAATTATTTATAGCTTATTCCCACACTTTCTAAAAATCCTTTAATATCTTCTGTAGCACCGTTTTTTAGTTTTACTATAACACTTGCCAGATTTTCTTCGCTATCAAGCCGTATCATTACAACATTTACAAAATCATAGTAAATTTCACCTTTAAATTCTCCGTACATATCATTTTCTTTTATGCGTATTGTATTTTGAAATTCAAGGATTTCTTAGCCGAAACGGCAGATATATAGAAATCATTTAGAATCACTATTAATTATATTGTATAATCAGTATTGTTACAATATAAAAATATAGATTTCATATATACTTTTGAAAAAAACGCCGCTTCACGAATTTTCATTCATAAAGCGGCAACTCAATTATATTAGTTTATTTTTGTATTTTCATACCCATTGATTAGTCTTCACAAAAACTTTTTACATAATCAATGTCTGCATCTTTGCACAACTTTGAATCAAGATACAATTTTATTTCTTTACCTTCTTTATTCTCAAGTACTATTAAATACTTGGAACTATTCGCAAACTTTTTCTGGATTGTAGCTCTTAAGCTATCATACCAGTCTTCATTTCTGACTTTAACATCACCAATTTTTGATATGAATTCTTTAATTTCCGACTCATCAGTTATAACCTTAACTTCCTTTCCGAATCTGTAGCACGAAACTTTCGCGTACTCTGAATTCAAATCAACTTTTTCGTAACCCATTGGCCAAATCTCATTGCTTCTTAGCAAAAGTACTAACAGTACAAACACAAACACCCCTGCTAATACGCTGAAAAAAATCTTATCCCGTTTTAACATAACATTTTCCTCCTACTATAATATTTAAATACTACTATTAACTAATTCAACTCTACCTTGTTTCGTATTGAATTACAGTACCACTTGTATGTTCCAAATTAGCCATAGTAAAGCAGATATATCTAGTTCTTGAATCCCATCCATCTGCTACACATAAATACGTCCTAACACCTCCTGTTGAATTTCTCTTGTACTGTATATACCCATTAACACTTACTGCATGTCCAACATTGCCTCCTATCATACCAATAATCGAAGGATAATTTGAGTTTACAGCCGATAAAAAGTATGAAGTGGTTGGATTTACTTCATATGTGTAATCAACAGATATGTTCTTCATTATTCTTGCAAACGAAGCAATTGTCCACCCCAATACACTTTCACTTGTGTTTCCATTTGAATCAGTACCAGCGAGAGCATAAAGATTAGTGTATGCTGCGACAATATCAGCTGTACTGTTCAAATCAAAAAAGCTACACTCCCTACATACATTTAACATAGCCATCGGAGCACATCCATACCACATATCTTTATCTAATCCCCAATCGTCCATATCATCTTCTGAATACATGCTCCTCTTTTTGAGATACTTTGCTCTATAATATGTATATCCTGAATTATTAGCTACAGATGGAGTATCCTCTATCACATCCCAAACATCATCATAGCTAGAAGAGCCAGAAGAAAATGTATCAATCTCATAATCTAGCGGATCATTTCTATAAAGAACTTCTTCATCCTCCCTACCTTCAAACATACTTCCATCCTGTTCTTCGAATGAATACTCAATAATATCATCTTCATCATAAGAATAAATAACGTACCCTGCATATTGGTTATCATTTTCTAATTCGTAATAGCATCCATATACGGAAGCTTGTAACACACAAAGTAATCATCGCAATACATGCTATCCCTTTAGTAATCATACTGCTTTTCTTTAACCTCATACACATTCTCCTTTCAATTTTTACCGACAATAACAACCAATATTGCTTTTATACCAACATTATATCACTTTCATTTTTTTTGCAAACAAAACGTTTTATCCTGGTCTTTGACACTTCATTTTTGGTTACTGTACACACCCCATAAATAACCATTGCCTAAATTGCTGAATTTAAAAAGATTTTTTCGTGGATAATATGAGACAAATGTATTTGACAGAGTATACAAAAATCGTTTGTTACAATTGCCCTAAAGAGGTGAATACATTTACTAGTAAAGATGACATTAAAGATTGTCTTGACCATCTGTCTGGCGTCCAAAAACGCTGATATGGATTACATAAGACAGCTTTTTGCTTACAAAGAATAAAAATGCAGGAACGCCCCGACGTTCCTGCTAATATTAGTTATAAACATGCTGCCTTACTGCCACTTCATTCAACACACCTTTTCCATATGTAAGTCCTGCATATACCTGCTCACCGCCCTGCATTACAGCGCCGGTTTTATCAAGCTTACTAACCTCCACAAAGCTTGATTTAAGCCTTGTTAGCATACTCAGAACTGTATCTGTCTCAACAGGCGTCTGCTTAACAATACTTGATATAAGACATCTGTCCATGTACATATACAGACTCATAAGCTGTTTCGATATATCGTAAGAAAAATCAAGTGCCGAAGACACATTGTTAAGGAACTGTTTTGCCTTCTTCATATTAAAAACAAAATCTTCCTTATCGTCCTGCACTTCCATTGCACGTTCTATATAATTCTCAATAATTTCATATGTAATTACCACAAGCTCACTTCTTGAACTCTGTGTTATTCTTCTAGAAAAGATATTTATTTCTTCCTTTGTCATAACTTACTCCTTTTCCTACACTCTTACTGAAGTAACTGCAATACCTTTTCCGGCAACTGATTTGCCTGAGCAAGCATTGAAGTTCCGGCCTGCTGTAATACATTGTACTGGGTATAATTGGTCATCTCCTCAGCCATATCAACATCCTGAATTCTTGACAATGCAGATGTCATATTCTCTGATGTGATATCAAGACTGGAAACTGAATATTCAAGTCTGTTCTGGTCTGCACCAATCTGCGCCCTTACAAGAGACACTCTGCTTATAGCTTCATCAAGCTTTGATATCGCATCTTCGCATCCCTTTGTTGTAGTCAGATTAATTTTATCTATATTAAGACTTTCACATGAAATCTCCGGTATGCATATCCCCATTGTATGACCTTCATTCGCACCAAGCTGAATAGTCATATCACCAATATCCCACACTTCCAGTGTAAAATCTCCTACCGGTGTATTCTCTTCATTATATGCAAGCATCATCTCGAAACCATTGGCATCCTTGATTGTTATCTTATTATTGTCATAGGATACAAGAGCATTATCTGTAAATCCATCTACTAAAGTAATATAACCTTCTGATGACATACTAATACTATAATTGCCTGCGAGTACATCGTTAGTCATATATGCAACTCTCATATCAGAATTAAGCTTGCCATTTTCATCAAGCGCATATGTTCTTCTCTGGAGTTCACCGTTGAGCAATGAAGTGTTATTGAATTCCGTATCATTGGAAATTCTTCCAATTTCCTTCTGCAGAGCTGAAATCTCTTCCTGAATATTTCTCCTGTCCTCATCACTATAAGTATCACTGGCGCCCTGAACTGCAAGCTCTCTCATACGCTGTAACATCGCGTGAATCTCATTAAGCGCACCCTCCGCTGTCTGCGATACTGAAATACCGTCTGATGCATTTGAACTTGCACGGTCAAGACCTTTAATCTGAGTTCTCATCTTTTCAGATATAGCCATTCCTGCACTATCATCTTTTGATGTATTAATTTTGTACCCTGATGACAATCTACCAAGGGATTTAGACAGCTTTGCTTCCGATTTTGAAAGCGAACCACACGCTGTAATAGCTGACATATTAGTTCCTATTCTCATAATTTTCATTCCTTTCGCAATTTGTATTGCTCACTCATCTACATTCTATATCGACACTTACACTTAAATTACTTACCCACATTTTTCAAAAAAACCTTGGCAATATGGTAAAGTCTCTTGTTAGTTACGCTTTCGTAATCTGCATTATCGCCACCAAAAACATTGTCCGAAATATTTTTCTCTCTGATACTGTTAACGCTTATCTTTCCAAATTCTTCACGCATATTCTCAATTGCCTTAAGATACTTTTCAGCAGCTTCACTATACTGGCATATTAGCGTTGCCTTTATTTCATCACCTGTCACCTTGAACATTATCGCCGATTTTCCATATTCCTCTGATAAAATATTGATTTCTATTTTTCCTCGTTCTCCTTGACCTGTTAAAAAACTAACCTTAACTGTTGATGTCTCACCATCCAGCTCAAGAGGAACATAGTAAGACTGTCGCTTTGCCATTGTACCTAAAAGATTAACCGTCCTTTTTAACATCCTGAAGGATTTTATATCTAGCTTTTCTGCTGATTTATCAGCCACCTCACTTAATGCTTTCTCGTATTCCTCATCAACATTATCCACATCAAGCTCTGCTAATTTTTTATCAAGTGAATCATTCTTAAGTCTTCCAAAAAAACCGCTTCCCCTGCTTCTTAACATATCCATAGCAAGAATATTAGACACATTAACCGGCAACTCATTATTAATAAGTGCCTCTATCGTCTCATCGCTTACATATCTTGCACTCTCTATCTCTGCCGCCCTCTCTTCGTTGTACTCCATATCCACGTCTTGTTCTTCCAAAGAATCAGCAAGCTGTTCAAGTGGCATATCAAGAATTCCCTCTTTTCCATACTTTAATATGTCATCCGCATCTACATATTTTTCAATTTTGTCAAGAATTCCATCATACATACTTTCGAAATGAGAAAGCTGATTTGCCAAGTTGCTTTGGTCAGTTTTGACGCTCATCGTAAGTCCCAAATCATCATCTACCGTCACATCTTTTCCTGCATGTTCAAGACTTTCAAGTGCCGTAAACAGATTTTTAAGATTCATCTGTCTTCCCGACTTCATAACAGCACCAACAGCTCGTCTTCCATCTTTTTCAATTCTGTGAATAAGCTTATATACCCCAATATACGCTTCCCTGTCCTCTTTGCTGATATCATTATTCTTATCAAGCTTCCACAAAAATCTGCTATAGCTTTCGTTGTTTGCAAAACCTGTTTCTTCATTAAGCTTTGTAAGGTTTTCATTAAGTTCCTCGATATCTGTATCAAGAGGATTAATTCTCTGCTCAATTATTTTTGCAGTAGTCGCAGGAGTTAAATTTCTAAAAAGCTTTGATACCTGTTCATCAAGACTCATCACCTTAATCATATTTTCATTTGATATCTCCATCTCATTGTATGCAAGTATTCCTATTGCACGTCTTGATTCTTTAGTATCCTCTATATTAAGTTCACCAAGAATATCTTCGTATGAATTTGTAAGCGCATCTTTAATATTATCACCAAGATCTCTTCTAACTTCAGTTCCCACTGCCCTGTAAAGTTTTTCCGCTTCGCTGTATTTAACATTTAAGCTTTGTCCTGTTACAACAATTTCCCTCATTGTAAAACTGATTTCTGCACTTGCCACTTTTGACAACACTACCCCGGGCACTGACTTCATCTGTTCCAAATACATCATCGCCTCGTCAAGCATATCACACTTTTCTTTTGAGGGCTCTGTAAAAAATACCTCCGCGTTTTTCTGATTATATTCATCTACTGCTACACTAAGCTCCTGCACAGTCATGATATTTACATGGATTCCATTTTTCATCATAGTCATACATGATTCAAATGTCATCTTTTCCCTTATCTCATCAAGCTTTTCTCTTGTCATACGAGCTCTGTCATCAGCTATTTTTTCTTTGATTTCTTCAAGTGTCGGCGGCTTCTTAAGATTCAAAACTGTCACTTCCCTGCCACTTGACATCACATTCTTTATAGTCTCTTCGTCAGCATTTTCAATTGCTTCCATTATCTCCTGCACTTTTGCTCCGTTACCTGCATAGGGAAGTATACTTGTATTCTCTGCACTAAGACCATACGCTTTTCCATCAGCCAGGATGCTGTTCCATTCATCCATACTTCTGCCTTCAATATCAACATCAAGTTCTGATAATGACACAATGTTTTGTGGTGTTAATTCAATACCGTTTTCTATTAAAAATCGTCCATTCTCCAACAATGTATCATCCGCTTCTAATCCCACATTCTCTGCTATTTGAACAACCTGCGGTTTTAGCTCTTCCCACTGTGCATCCGTTAATGCTTTCACTGACCAGGTAACAGCACTGTGTTCAGCTTTATACACATTCTCTATTGTTGGCTGCATATTATTTTTTAATAAATACGCCTTAGAATTGTCATCCATATTCCTAAGCTCACTTAGCATCGAATATGCGATACCATCCCTTCCGTACACTGCCTCTAAATCAGACCTGCTTATATTTGACAAGTCTCCCTTGTAATTATCACAATGAGTTGCAAGCTCTATTTTTATTCTCTCAGACACAGTCACAACTCTGCCAAGCTCATCTTCCTCAGGTGTAATTCCAAGTTCCTCAAATTTAGAAAAATCTTTGGCTCCTATCTGTTGTGTCAATATATCAAGATTCTTTGCATTAAGAAGAACAGGTGACTTTTCTTCCTGCTTTATTCTTGTAATCACCTGTTCTTCTGATACGCCTAGAGACTTTTTGATAGTGTACTCATCTGATACTTTTGCATCAAAAAAACTGCCTGCTTCTGTCACGTTATCAGCTCTATAACTACCAGTCATAATCTCATTATTATATTTATTTGTGTTAGCCAAATTAAGATTTACCTGCATTTAATCATAACCTTTCGATACTTCGTCTTTTATACAGAATATATCGGCCGGTAGCCGGTTATTTCTTAATTATTTTACTGTAAGACCGTAAATCTTTTTGTTTCTTATTACTTCTTTTTTCTCGGTTTCATATAAGGAGTCTTTAGAATTATTGATTCAAGTGGTTTTAATCTTACCTTTATTGAATAATCATAATTTCCAAACGGCTCTTTTACCGCTTTATACTTAACCTTCTCTTTGCCCTCTACATCAAGGGAACTTAATATCACCTCGTATGTACCAAAATTAGGTACACCAAGCACATATTCTTCCCTCTCAACAGGAGTAAAGTTGCATGCAAAACATAAACTATCATTGAAGGTATCCGGTTTCTTTCTAATGAAGCTAAACACGCTCATATCTGCATCGTCACAGTTAATCCATTCATAGCATGCATACTCTGACGGTTCATATTCGTACATAACAGGATTGTCCTTATAGAGATGAAGCAACTTCTTCATATATGTCTGCAAATCATTATGTAACGGTTCGTTTGTCAAATGCCAGTCAAGACTCTTCGTCTCTGTCCATTCCTCTATCTGACCAAATTCCTGTCCCATGAACAACAATTTCTTACCCGGTTGTCCAATCATAAATGTATATGCTGTCTTGAGGTTTGCAAATTTGTCCTTATATTCGCCAGGCATCTTATTTAACATAGAGCACTTAAGATGAACTACCTCATCATGTGACAACACAAGTATGAAATTCTCGCTGAATGCATATGTCATATTGAAGGTCATCTTATTGTGATTAAACTTTTTGAAGTATGGGTCGAGCTTTACATAATCAAGGAAGTCATGCATCCAACCCATATTCCATTTAAACGAAAATCCAAGTCCTCCTTCCTCAGGAGACTTAGTAACCTTTGGCCATGCTGTTGACTCTTCAGCAATAATATATGCTCTAGGATTTCTCGATTTCATAATGCTATTCAGATGTCTGAAGAATTCCATGGCTTCAAGATTACTATTTCCGCCATACTTATTCGAAACCCATGCACCATTTTGTCTGCCATAATCAAGATAAAGCATTGACGCAACTGCATCTACTCTAAGTCCGTCAATATGGAATTTCTCTACCCAGAAAAGAGCATTGGCTATAAGGAAGTTAGATACTTCATGCTTCCCATAGTCAAAAATCTTTGTTCCCCAGTCAGGATGCTCGCCCTTTCTTGAGTCTGCATACTCATATGTAGGTGTCCCGTCAAACAGTGCAAGACCATGCTCATCTCTTGGGAAGTGAGCCGGTACCCAGTCAAGAATTACTCCTATACCATTCTGGTGCATATAATCTACAAAATACATAAAGTCCTTTGGCTCACCATGCCTTGATGTAGGGGCATAATAACCGGTTACCTGATATCCCCATGAACCATCAAAAGGATGCTCCAAAATACCCATAAGTTCCACATGTGTGTATCCCATTTCTTTTACATAATCACACAATTCATGTGCTAACTGTCTGTATCCCAAAAATCCATCCATACTGAACGTATAATCTTTCTTCCATGAGCCAAGATGTACCTCGTATATAGACATCGGTTCTGTAAATATTTCAGCCTTATTCTTCTCATCAATCCAGGCTTTATCATGCCATTCAAATCCCTTAAGATTAGTGATACGCGATGCATTTCCCGGTCTCATCTCACAATAATTGCCATATGGGTCAGCCTTTAAGTGTACCTGATGCTCTCTTCCTTCAACTGCATACTTGTACAATTGTCCTTCATACAAATCAGGAATAAAGATTTCCCATATTCCGGAAGTCTCTATAGGTCTCATAAAATTTCGATATCTATCCCATCCGTTGAAGTCTCCAACCACACTGACAGCAACTGCGTGAGGGGCCCATACTGCAAAGTATGTCCCTCTTCTGCCGTCCATTTCCATAACGTGAGCACCAAGCTTTTCGTATATCTCGTAATTCGCCCCCTCTCCAAATAGATATCTATCAGTCTCTGTAATATAATTCATAGCATTCTTCCTTTCACTACATAATAAATATCTTCTCCCTGATATATTTTATGCTCTGTTATAATTAATCAAGCATCCTTTAAGGATAATTTCTCTTTCATCATCAGTCATTTCGCCAAGCTTAAGTTCGAACTCCTCCAACTCATCTCTTACCACGAATGCTTTGATGCTTGTAGCCTTGTTCTTAATCGCCTCAGCTATATCCGGTACAAAAATGTAATCTCCGTTCTTGAATGGTAATTCATCATTTTCATAGATGAATGGAAGCATACCCCAGTTAATAAGATTAGAACGATATCTCTTAGTTGCGTAACCCTTAGCGATATTAGCCCATCCGCCAAGTACCTTCTGACAAGATGCTGCCTGTTCTCTGGCAGAACCATCACCCGGCTTAACTGCATAAATAGTGCTTCCTACACCCATTGTTTCCTTAGATACATCTTCGAACTTCTCTTTTACCTTGTGTACGACAGGCTTAAGTTCAGGGAATGCCTCACCCATACACTTTCCTTCTTCTCTTGCAATCTCAGCCTTCTGAACTTCCTTTGCTCTTCCTACATATGCAGGGTCTTTTCTTGAAAGTGTGAATTCAGCAAGTCCAAGCGGATTTGAACGATATGATGATGTCTCACCTGAAGGAATAAGCTCGTCTGTAGTAGTAACAGGATCATGAATTTCTGATACCACCTTAAGCATTAAGTGCTTTGTAAGAGTAGGCATCTTTGGCCAATCCTTGATATTAGGACCAAACTTAATCTCTGTTTCAGGTGCCGCAACGCCCTTGCTGTCAAATACTCTGTTTTCATAAATTGTCTTATCAAAGAAATATTTTGGATTTGTGTATTCCATATCCATATCAGTAGCTGCTGTAAGATAACCCTTATTAGCTGCTGTTGCTGCAATTGATCTCGCATCCATAAGTGCAACTGATGATATCTGACCATTCTGAAGCTTAGATCCCTCTCTGTTAGGGAAGTTACGTGTTGAATGTCTGATACTGAATGCATTGTTTGATGGTGTGTCTCCTGCACCAAAACATGGTCCGCAGAATGCAGTCTTTACAATTGCACCTGTTGCCATAAGATCAGCAAGACGACCATTTCTTGCAAGTTCAACATATATTGGTGTACTTGCAGGATATACACTAAGTGTGAATTCGTCCGCTCCAATGCTCTTGCCTTTTAAGATATCAGCCGCTGCACAGATATTTTCAAATCCACCACCTGCGCATCCTGCGATGATACCCTGTTCTACATATAACTGTCCATTTCTAATCTTATCTGTAAGCTTGAAATCAACCTGTCCGTCAAGACTTACCAAAGCCTTCTTCTCTACATCTCTAAGAATGTCACCAAGATTTGCCTTTAATTCTTCAATGGTGTAAGTGTTTGATGGATGGAATGGCATTGCAATCATTGGCTTAATAGCACTTAAGTCAACATATATCATACCATCATAATATGCAACTTCACCCGGATTTAATTCCTTATATTCATCTACTCTTCCATGAATATCATAAAATTCTTTAATCTTCTCATCTGTTCTCCAGATTGATGAAAGACAAGTTGTCTCTGTTGTCATAACGTCAACACCAATTCTGAAATCAGCGCTTAAGCTAGATACACCTGGTCCAACAAATTCCATTACCTTGTTGTTAACGTATCCGTTAGCAAATACTGCTCCGATAATTGCCAAAGCAACGTCCTGAGGACCAACTCCCGGCATAGGTTCACCAGTCATATATACACCAACCACACCCGGCATATTGATGTCATATGTCTTTGATAACAACTGCTTAACTAACTCCGGTCCGCCTTCACCCATAGCCATAGTACCAAGAGCACCATATCTGGTGTGAGAGTCTGAACCAAGAATCATCTTACCTCCACCTGCAAGCATCTCTCTTGCAAACTGGTGGATAACTGCCTGATGAGGAGGTACATACATTCCACCATACTTCTTAGCACATGTAAGTCCAAACATATGGTCATCTTCATTGATGGTTCCACCAACAGCACATAAACTGTTGTGACAGTTTGTAAGCACATATGGAACAGGGAACTTCTCAAGACCAGAAGCTCTGGCAGTCTGAATAATACCAACAAATGTGATATCATGTGATGTCAATTTATCAAACTTAATCTCCAGCTTTTCCATATTGCCTGATGTGTTATGTGACTCAAGAATCGAATAAGCAATTGTCTGTTTTGCTGATTCTTCCTGTGAAACGAATTTATCTCCAACCTTACTCTTAAGGACAGCCTGTACATCATCTGATACCTCAACCACCTCAGTTCCGTTAATCAAATATGCACCTGCATTACTTAATTTAATCATTTTTCCGTATTCCTTTCTCTGTTTCTTATTCTCTTTTGACGTCTATTTTTAAGCAGACGTATAGATACTATTTATTATACTTTTTTTAAGAATTTTATGCAACAATAATATAATTCTTCTGAAGGATTCTCTTCGCTCCGCAAAAAATCCTCTCTGTAAACCAATTTTACGATTTACAGAGAGGATTTTTGATAATTTATTCAGAAAATAATCTATTCTCTAAAGTAGTGCATTTTCCATTTAGACCGTTTTGATTATTTACCCTGAAATATTTAAGCCCCGCGCATTAACACTTGTATTCTAAAATGATGTCTTGAGCAAGAGAAGATGTAGGCAAAAAACAATTCTTTATAAGCAACAAAAAACATGATTATCCAATAATATATAGGAGCGATTTTTTAATATTAATCTTAATACCTTCTCTCTAATTAACTCTAATAATTCCAAACCTACAATCAGGGTGATTTTTTCTGAGCTTATCCCAACCACACTTATCCGAACTTGCCCATTCCAAATAATCACTTGTATGTTGAGCCACTTTATAATCCTTATAACCTAGCTTTTCATTATAAGAGTTCGCTACATCTACAACAAACCCTATATGATCCCAACTACCATCGTTCGCCTTGTCTTCTGTTATGATTTGCATTAGCCCATGCATCTGTATAATACCATTTTTCAAAAACACACGCTGTTATCCATTTTAAAGTATATTGTTTTCCACCTGCTGCCATTATTTGTGATGCAAAATTTGTACAATCGTGATTTTTTATGTATCCAAAATGTCCGTTAGGCTTTCGTGCATATTTTTTTGCATAATCTATTGCATTTTCTTTATTTAGTCTTAATAACTGCAATTCTATTTCTTTATCAACATTATAATCGAGTAAAGTAATCTTTTTTTCTTCTCTTTTTTCTTCTATCTTATAAATATCCATATTTCCTAGCAATTCTTCCGTGTCAAAATATGGCAATAGCGCTAAAAATTCACAGTCAGTAGCAAGACTATATTCATCCTCAGCTTGTTTCGCCATATTTATCAATTTATCATTTTCTTCATAATTCTCATAGATATCAAAAAATACTTGCAATTCACTTACTGTCTTATTATTCTCACTATACCATTCAACTTTATTTTTTTCATCAAAGTATAAATTCATACTATAGTAATACTCTTTCCAATTTTCTTCCGAAAAATCACTAAGATTATATTTATTTTTTAATAATTCAATAACTTTTTTGCATTTTATTTTAACAGTTTTTATTGATTTTGTTGAACTTGAAAATGTTGGATAAAGAGGCAACTCTGTCTTTCCAACGATTATTTTCTTTTCATCCTCAGCACCTCCGTATTCAATAAATCTTTTGTCATCAAATATCGTTTTTCCAAATGTGTTATCATTCTTCTTTTCACTTTCTATATCTTCAATTAAAATATTTTCATTTTCTTCCACAATATCATTGTTAACAACAGATATCCCCTCATTTTTTATCTGCTTAAATTGTAGTTTTATGCAGTCAACATTAATAACATTCGTATTTATCCTTTTATTATCTTCCGTATTTATATATGTGCCTGTCTTTTTACTAATATTACTCTCATTTTCCATATTATATATTTTTATTTGTCCACATATTAATATAATGAAAAATAAAAATATATAAAATTTACTTTTTTTCATTCTACTCAACTCCACCTAAACTATTTTCATATACATCCAAAAACTCTGAAACAAATGCAGCATCTCTTCTCTCGTCACTTGTTCCTCCTGTTACCTGATCACCTAATTGTTTGTATTCCACAATATTCTTTATTGTCAACTCATCTAATTTAAATTCTTTTTGAATTAAATTAATTCCCGACGAATAATTCTTCTTTAATTGTTCAAACGCTACTTCCGGATTTTTAAATACAGCATATCCATATTTATTAGCTCCTATTGCGAATTTCTCACTTTTATTTTCAAAATATCGAACATCAACAGTGCCTTTAATATTTCTTTCTCCAATAACGTATTCCTTACAATACTGTAAACTATTCTTTGACTGCTTGCTATCAATACATATAATAAATAAACATACTGTAGCAAAGCTCCCAAAAAAAATAGCAATTTTAACCTTATTCTTCATAATAATTCACACTTTCTCTATTCTGACACCTAAATATTTTTTTGTATAATTTTCCTATTTCCAACGCTTGCATTTTGCACCATAATTATACTTTCAATATATTTGTGATATTTTCATACTTACAAACGTGTAGGAGGTAATTGATAATTTAATTTACAGTACCCTACGCCACTTTGAGTACAATTCCTTACACTGGAGTTCCTTAGTTTTCACAAACTATTAGATAGTAGTCAAGCATAGATACATATCCTATTTATCTTCCTTCAAATATTGCCGCAATTGGTGAATCCTTTGATAAAATAAGTGTCTTATTTTCCCCTACTAACGAATTCTTCGCAGCATCAAGTGAACGAACAAATGAATAGAATTCACTCTTTTCACCATTTGCATATGCACTTGATAAAATCTTCATATATTTAGCTTCGCCTTCTGCTATTGTTGATTCTGCAGTAGCTTTCGCCTCTGACAACATAATTGATACTTCTTTATCAGTTTTGTTCTTGATAATCTGGGACTGCGCATCGCCCTCTGCCTTGTACTGTGCAGCCATCTGTTCACGTTCAGAAATCATACGCTCATATACTGCTGCCTTATTGTCGCCTGGAAGATCAAGCTGCTTTGTCTCTACGCTTACAAGTGTAACACCGTACTGTTCTAGAGAACCACCTATATTGCTCATAATCATATCGCTTAAAGCTCCATCTCTCGCACTGATAATGTCACTCTGAGCCATACTGCCTATAACTGTTTTTAAAGAGTTATATACAAGTGTGTTGATTCTGCTCTCAGCATTTGATGTTGAATTGCTAAGAGTCTGAGCATATTTGAGTGGCTCTGTTATTTTCCAAAGCACATATGTATCTGCCACCATTGTCTTCTTATCCTTGGTAATAACATCTGATGCCGGAACATCATAGATAAGAATGTTTCTTGGAATGGTGTCAACCGCCTCAACAAAAGGTATCTTGAAGCTTACTCCTGACTGTGTAATAACTCTGTCAACCTTACCGAACTGGCGAACTAATTTGTATTCATTATCATATGTAACTACTATACTGCTTGCACCTAAGATAACTGCAATCAGTACAATAGCACTAATTATATATTTCTTCATAATCTCACCTACTCCTATTTATCTTCTTCTGTTTTAGCAGTCTCTGTATTATTGCCCGTAAAAGAATCAAGTGGAAGTATAGTCTGTGTACTTCCATCGCCTGAATCTATCACTACCTTAAGTGATGGAAGCACTTCTTCCATTGTCTCATAGAACATACGCTTCTTTGTAACCTCAGGATACTTTGCATACTCTTTATACATCTCATTAAATCTTGCCACCTGTCCGTTAGCCTCATTAATTCTCTCCTGCTTTGTTGCCTCAGCCTGCTGAATTATCTTGTCCACCTGTGCTTCTGCTGCAGGAATTTTTTCATTACGATATTTGTTTGCATTATTTAATGCAGTTTCTTTTCCCTGCTTAGCAGTTTCCACAGACTTGAACGCTTCCATTACTTCCTTCGTAGGTGGTTCTGCATCCTGAATTGTTATATTGATAAGTGAGATACCTATATCGTTTTCTTCAAGTCTCGCGTCAATCATCTCTTTGATTTTTGACTGAATCTCGTATTTTCCTGTGGTCAAAACGCTGTCTACATCTGTTCCACCAATCACCGTTCTTATACAGCTTTGCGCTATATTCTTAAGAATGAATTCCGGAGCTTCTGATGCATACGCAGCTTTAATTGGATCTGTAAATCTGTATTCAAGGAAAAAATCGACATTTACAAAATTGTAATCAGAGGTAATCATAAGTGATTCTTCTTCTACAGATTCCCCTGTATTTAAATCATATCCGACTGCCAATCCCTGAATCGTTGTGTCTATTTTCTTGACACTTTGAATAAATGGTATCTTAAAATGTAATCCTGACTCTGATACTGTTGACGCTTTACCAAGTGTCAGAAGTACCGCCTGTTCCTGTTCCTTAACCTCGTAAGTACAATTAGCACCGAGAATAATAGCTATTACAATGATAACTACTGCCCATGTAATCTTCCTCTTAGTAGACGGAGCCAATTCCTTAATTGTGTTTTCTCCCATAGTTTATTTCCTTTCTTATCTCATTTCTTCTAAAGCATTTTGTATTGTTGTCCTCGCTATAGCCTCCATTGCCTCTCTTGTAAAATATCCCTGATGTGACGTCACAAGCACATTATAGAACGACATCAAGCGAGCCAACACATTATCCTGCATAACCTCAAAAGACCTGTCCTCGTAAAAAATATTATCCTCCTCTTCATATACATCTAAGCCTACGCCGCCAATTTTTCCCGGAACGAGTAATGCTTCAATTAAATCTTCAGTCCTTATCAACAAACCTCTCGAAGTATTAATAATATACACCCCTTTTTTCATTATATCCAGACTTTTTTTATCAATCATATATTTCGTATCCTGATTAAGAGGACAATGAAGCGATATCACATCCGATTCCTTGTACAACTGTTCAAGCGGAACATACTCTATATCAAGCTCATTATCAGGGTATGCATCATAAGCAATTATTCTCATACCTGCTCCCCTTAAAATGGAGATCATTGCCTTTCCTATTTTACCGGTTCCGATAATTCCCGCTGTTTTTCCGTATAAATCGCACCCCATAAGACCATTTATACTCATATTAAATTCTTTTGTTCTGATATAAGCCTTATGAATTTTTCTATTCACACTAAGAAGCAGTCCCATTGCAAATTCTGCCACCGCATGAGGAGAATACCCCGGAACTCTCTTGACATTAATCCCCAGTTCTTTTGCTTTGTTGATGTCAACATTGTTGTAACCGGCACATCTCATAAGAACCAGATTAATTCCCTGCTTATTTAGCACTTCCAAAGTAGCTGCAGACAAATCATCATTAACAAAAGCACAAATTGCGTCAAAATTAAGCGCCAGAGAAGCTGTCAGCTCATCTAGCGCCGTTTCGTAAAATTCTATTTCGATATTGTTTTCTTTAGCAAGTGGTTCAAACCACATTCTGTCATATTGTTTTGCACTGTAAAAAGCTATTCTCATATCAAATGTTTCCTTTCATTTTTTTAATAGCTTTCCCAAAAAACAATTATATTATTCCTCGAACCCGTCTCCGTTATCATTGTCCTGATTCTCAAAGAGTAAGAGTTCTTTACGAAGCTCCTGCATCTCTACGTCAGTCGCATAGATAACATTGGCACAAAGTGTCAATCTCTCCACGATGTCATCTCTTCCCTGGTCGAATTTCTTGTAGTGAATCTGGTGTTCAAGGCTTGCCCAGAAGTCCATGGCAATTGTTCTAATCTGAACCTCCACTTTCATAGGTTTCTTCTCGTTCGACAAGAAAATCGGTACCTCCACAACCAGATGAAGGCTTCTGTATCCGTTAGGCTTAGGATACTTGATGTAGTCCTTTCTCTGAAGAACCTTGATATCATCCTGCGCAGTCAGCATATCTGCTATCTCATAAATATCATCTATAAACGGACATATAACTCTCACTCCCGCAATATCATGCATCTCTGTGAGCATAGCATCCATTGTAACCGGATATCCTCTTCTACCCATCTTCTCAAAAATACTCATTGGCTTTTTGATTCTACTCTTAATTGTCTCGATTGGATTTCTGTTTCTTGTAGCCTGAAATTCGTCATTCAGCACTTCAAGCTTTGTTCTCACTTCACGAATTGCACATCCGTACCACATCATTATCTCTTCGAACTTCTTAGCATGATTATCACGTTCCTCAGGTGAAGCATCCTTCATCATCTCATCAAAAAATTCATAATTAAGTTTTTCATTCATCAGTCTTTTCTCCAATACTTTCTAAAGTGACTCTATAACTATATCGTCGCCTCGCATCTTAACTTCTACTTCCTTATATACCTGTTCAACCATTTTCACATTGCTTCCAACTACAAGCTTAACCCCCGGGTGCAACAAATTGCTCACTCTTACGGAAGCTTTACTTCCATTGGCTATAATTGTCTCAATATCATCTATTTTCTTCTCGATACCTTTTTGCTGGGCTTTTATAGTAATTCTCGAGCGAAGCACTTCTGTGTGCCGCTTATTCATGGCAGGTGTTCTCTTATCCTCAGGCACATCCTCAACCTTTTCCATAAATTCATTGTAACTGTCTAATATTTTCTTCGTATCAGCAAGCATCTTCTTGTATTGTCTGTACTCCTCAAGAGTCTCTTTATACACTCCAATACACACTGTAGTATTCACTTGAAAACTGTTGCCTATATTCTTGGCTGATATTCCTGATACTGCATTAACCATACCTCCCAGTATGATGCCCTTCTTACCTTCCACATATACACTTCCCTCAACTTCAACCTTTGTATTGAGAAGTGAATTGGTGGTAACATCCCCCTTCGCTCTCAACGTCACACCTTCAAAGAAGTTGCCCTTTATATCTCCCTTGGCTACAAGCAGTGCAACACCTGCGCCGTTGATTCCTGCATTTACAATAATATCTCCGTCCGCCTCAAGTGTCGCAGCCTCTACATATCCGTTAACCGTAATCGTTCCACCGGATTTTACTCTCATACCCGAGCATACATCACCCTTAATAAGTATATCTCCCGTAAAATCAATGTCGCCGGTAAGCGTATTAACATCTCCGTTAATATCCATAACCTGACTTACGTTAATCACATCATAATTAACATCTATCTTTCCGTCAAAAGAGGCCTTGTAAAAATTATCCTCCCGGTAAAATCCTTTACCACGAAGCATAGATAACTTCTTTCCCCTTTTTGCAGGAACTTCTTCACCATAAACATTCTTGCCTGCTTCCCCATCCTCCGGTTCAACATATTCAACAAGAATGGCATCCTTCTTAACAGTCTCTATTCTGTTAGTATAATCAACACGACCATCTTCAAGAATTCTTGGCGTATTCATCTTCTTATTCACATCGAAATAATATTTGTAATAGGCATCAGCACCATCCTTTGGCGGTCTGCCATACGCCACTTCAACTTCTTTGGTATAGAGCGACTCATCTACAATCTTCTTCAATCTGTCAAGACTTATACCATAAATAATCCCCGCATCCGTAAGCATTTTCTTAAGTTCACTCACACTGTAAGCCCCAATTTCCTTTGGTGGAAATGGAACCGTCATAGTTACTGTCATCTTGTCAGGAGTTACCGTAATCATAGAATCGCCCCCAATCCTAAAAAATTATCCTATTAGCTTCTTCCCATAATTAACACCGAACTGATAATTAACCATCATCAAATCCGGTAACGCTTCCTGAATACCCGGAATATTCTTTCTCTTAATCATTTCGCTAATCTGTGCACACATATTACCCGCAAGAATTGTGTACTGAACTCTCATGGCCTCAAGACTCTCCTCGCTCATATTGTAAAGCTTCATAAAGTACTTGTCGATTGCGTATATATTCTTGTATTCTCCGATATACGTCTGGAGAATTCCATTCTTTCTAAGCTTCTCCTTATCCTCTACATAGTGATAATAAGCAACTGCACCGGCAAGAAATGCCATCTCCTGAATAGCAACAGGCCAGTCTTCCTTAAGCCCCTCGTCACCTAATATGTATTCAAGACAATTGTGATTGTACAACGCTCCAACTCCGTTAAGCTCCTCAATCACCTCTATCTTATCAAGTTCAAAATCAAGATCTGCTGATACCTGCAATTCATACTGCATAAGCACATCAAAAAGTGTCATTTCTTCCATTTTTTCAAAAAAATCCTTTCGTATACTATTACCTTCATTATACTAAAAGAAAGGAAAAAATGCAATCTTACACACAAAAAGTTTAGTTATTCTGATACAAATATTCCTCTAGTGGAGCATAACGCACAAAAAAAGCACCTGCCCCGAAGATCTAAGCTTCAAAACTGGTACTTTGTAGTGCGCGACCAGGGGTTCGAACCCTGGACACCCTGATTAAGAGTCAGGTGCTCTACCAACTGAGCTAGTCGCGCGTATTGTTAAGTTGTCTCACAACGCAAAAATGATTATATTACACAAAAACAAATAATGCAACACTTTTTTTGAAAAATTTTAAATTTTTTTCACAGTTTTATCACAAACATGAAAAAAAAGCCGAAATATCAACAGTTCACGCCAATATTTCAGCCATTTTTTCTTATGTTTTATTTTCTTTCTCTTTAGGTTTAATGAAATAATCCTCAGGCAGTACGTAAACACTCTCATCTATATTCTTTTCAGAAAGCTTTCTGTCTATTTTATTCTGAACCAGAAATGCAATAACTGCCACGCATGGAACACCTAAGAACATACCAATTGGTCCAGCAGCCCAGCCTCCTATTGTTATCGCAAAGATAATCCAAAGCGGTCTTAAACCTGTGCTGTCGCCAAGAATCTTTGGTCCAAGATATAATCCGTCAAACTGCTGAAGTGCAAGTATCAATACTGCGAAGATAAGCGCCTGCTTAAAATCAGCAGTGAGCAGTATGATTACTCCGGGGATTGCCCCGATAAAAGGCCCAAAGTAAGGAATCATATTGGTAATTCCAACAATAACACTTATAAGGATTGCGTATTTTAGCCCGATAATTGTCATAAATGCAAAACACATAAATCCGATTATTACTGAATCAATTGTCTTACCAATAATGAAGCTTCCAAATATCTTGTTACATTCAGAAAGAGTTCCAAGCAGCTTATCTGCCTTATCTCTCTTCATAACGGCATAAATAAGTTTTCTAAAATTAGTAATAAGTCTGTTTCTGTCAATCAACATATAAACAGATACGATTATGGCAATGGTTATGTCTACTACCCACGAAATAACAGACATAGATGTATTGAATAACAGTGGCAGCAATGTATTTAATGATCCTTTAACTATTCCAACTATATTGTCACTGTTTTTCTCAAGTACCGACGATACCATCGTCAAATCTATTTCCGGATGTTTCTGACTCTGCCTGTTAACAAAATCTATAAGCTTATCATAGGATGTCTGCGTTCCCTGATAAATCGTCTTCAGACTTTCATATAGTTGCGGAACTATATACACAATACAAAGAACGATAATGCCAAACACTATTATATATGAAAGAAGAATTGAAAAACACTTCCTTATCCCTCTCCTCTTAATCTTCATATTGTAAAAAATTATATCTATTCTCTTCACAAGCGGATTCATCAGATATGCAATAAATACACCAATTATGTATGGCATAAGAACACGAATCACTTTGTTAATCACGCCGATGGTTTCACCCGCATTGAGAAAAATCTTTATAAGAATAGCCGAAACAACAACCGTGATAACAGCATAAATACTGACTGTATAATATTTTTTATTCTTCTCAAATTTGTTGACTTTTTCGCCTGAAAAATCCTCCATAATCTTCCCCTTTCAATTTTATTAAAAAAAATGCTTGCATATTTCTGAATATTACTATATAATACACCTTGCATTTGATTTGCGCGACTAGCTCAGTTGGTAGAGCACCTGACTCTTAATCAGGGTGTCCAGGGTTCGAACCCCTGGTCGCGCATTATTTTTTTGCCCATCTTTCGATGGGCTTTTTTCATTTTTATAGATGCTTTTTGATTTTTTCTTCAACCATAGCCTGAGGAACAGCTCCCTCGATTCGGTCTACTGCCTTTCCCTCTTTGAAAATAACAAGTGTTGGAATCGACATTACCCTGTACTTCATAGCTGTTTCGCCATTGTCATCTACATTTATCTTACCAACCTTTACCTTGCCGGCAAACTGATTCTCAAGAGCAGCCACAACAGGCGCCATCATTCTGCATGGTGCGCACCAGTCTGCATAGAAATCAACCAGAACCGGCATCTTGCTATTTAAAACTTCTGCTTCAAAATTTTCATCTGTAAACTTCATAATTGTTTTCCTCCATTTTCTATCTTACTGCTATTAATTTGTGGATTGGATTTCCCATCGCTGAGAATTTCTCTTCGTATTCTGTCATCACATTACCCTGTGCCATATCCGAATGATGAAGGT
>JBGVIE010000044.1:0-52244 GCA_045122895.1 Lachnospiraceae bacterium | reverse complement strand
GGTATTCCATCCTGCTTAAGATTTATCACTGCAACAACTTCCCTATCCATTTCTCTTATTTCTTTTCCTACCAGGTCAATGGCTTCTTCCGGTGATGTTATGGGTATAGGTGACATTATAGGAGGCTCCTTTACAAGCCTGATTGATACTTTTTCAAATTCAAACTTATTCTTCATCACTATCGCCTCCATTATAATCAGGGAGCTCAACATGAACTATGAACTCCCCGTCCATGGATTCAAGCAATGCAATAAGTTCCTTTACTGTCATTTCTTTTTCCATATCCATTCTCCAGTCCTATCTTGATTTTTCCTGTGAACTGTACACAAGACTCTGCTCCGCCACTATTCCATCCAATCTCTTATTAGGTGTGTCTGTGGCAAGGTCAAGTTTTCTAAGTTCCTTATCATAATGATATACCTGGTTCGAGAGTCTCTCCGCTAATTCAACCTCTTGCATATTTACTTCAACAACCATAGCTGCTAACTCATTTGGATCACCAAGATTTGAAGATACAGCGATAACCTCATGCACACTCGACGGCATGATATATAAATCACTGTCAAGTTTCATAGCTAACTCATGAAGATTATCCTCATAAAGCATAGATACTGCTCCATTTATTCCCTGAGCATTCCCTGCTTCTCGTTCTTCATCTCTCGATCCTTCAAACTACTAATTTGATAACAGTGGTATTCGAACCTCCAGGTAACTGCCCCGGAATTTTCACTTTCATGTATTTCTACTATTCAATTGTTTGTGCTTTCTCTTAAGCACTTCCATATAATACTATTTATTATGAAATTGTGATACAGACTCGTTTGGTGTATTTTATAATTTATACACACCCTATTGGTTTTATTGATTATGAACCCGTATATAATAAGTTTTCTAACAAGTAAATATGACCGGTGTTCCTTATTTTTTGACTAGTTTTTAGAAAAAGCGAACTTCGCATCAAAAGTTGCGGCAAATTTGGGAAAAATATTTTTCCCAAATCCTTTCCCAACTTTTTCCCAACTTTCCCAAAAAAATATGATTATTTATGGTACTTTGTGATACGATACGAGAGTCGCTAAAAATAAAGAAAACCCTTTAAATACGGGGGCTCCCGCTATTTAAAGGGTTTATGATAATCACTGACTAAAAAGTCGCTTTACTGCATCTGTTTTGCAACTTCTGCTGCAAAATCTTCGCTCTTCTTCTCAAGACCTTCGCCTGTTTCGTAACGAACAAATCCCTTAACTGAGAAGTCAACTCCTGTATTCTTAGCAACTTCTGCTACATACTGAGCTACTGTCTGCTTTCCGTCTGCTGCCTTTACATAAGCCTGATCTAATAAGCAGATTTCCTTAAGCTGTTTAGAAACACGTCCTTCAACAAGACCTGAGAAGATCTTATCTCCTGCGATTGCTTCCTTGTCAGCTAAAGCAAGTTCAGCTAATGAAGCCTTAGCTTCGTTAGAAAGGAAGTTTGGTAAGTAGTTCATATTGCTCTTCTTTTCTTCGAAGATAGCGATGTCTTCATCACTCCATACCTTATCATTAACAGCCTTATCAAGTAACTTATTTAAGATTGGCTTTGGAAGTGTGAATGGATCATTTAATGCACTTTCAACTGTGATTTCTCTTAACTTAGCAAGTTCATCTGCTGAGATATCATTTCTGCTTGTATACTTTGGATTAAGAGCTGCAATCTGCATAGCGATGTTCTTAAGAGCTTCCTTAACTTCATCGTTTGCGTTAGCTGTTGCAGATTCAACTAATACACCGATTCTACCACCAGCGTGGATGTAAGGTACAACAACACCTTCTGTGTTAATCTTTGCAAATCTTCTGATTGTAAGATTTTCTCCGATTACTGCAATCTGGCTTACTAATTCTTCTTTTACTGTCTTAGATTCATCTTTGATGAATTTCTCTTCACATAAAGCTTCAACGTCTGCTGCATCAGAAGCAAGAATCTGGTCTGCAACATTAGCTACAAATGATTTGAACTTGTCATTCTTTGCTACGAAGTCAGTTTCTGAGTTAACTTCTACGATTGCTGCCTTATTTCCTTCTACAACTGCAAGAACTGTACCTTCAGCGGCGATTCTTCCTGCCTTCTTAACTGCTGTAGCTTCACCTTTTTTTCTTAATATTTCAATTGCCTTATCGAAATCACCTTCTGTCTCTACAAGAGCATTCTTACAAGCCATAACGCCTGCGCCAGTCATTTCTCTAAGCTCTTTTACCATAGCTGCTGTAATTGCCATTGCACTATTCCTCCTAATATTATTACTAAAATATATTAATTATTCAGCATCTGCACTTTCAACTTCTTCTGTTGCAACTGCTTCTTCACCCTGATTTGCCTCGATAACAGCATCAGCCATCTTAGCTACGATAAGCTTAACTGCTCTGATAGCATCATCGTTACCTGGGATAACGTAATCAAGTTCTTCTGGATCACAGTTTGTATCTGCGATACCGATAAGTGGAATACCAAGTGTGTGTGCTTCCTGAATACAAATTCTTTCCTTCTTAGGATCTACTACGAAAATAGCATCTGGTAACTTCTTCATGTTCTTGATACCGCCAAGGTTCTTCTCAAGCTTATCCCATTCCTTCTTGATTTCGATAACTTCCTTCTTTGGAAGAACATCAAATGTACCGTCTTCTGCCATTGCTTCGATTTCTTTTAATCTTGCGATTCTGCTTTCGATTGTCTTGAAGTTAGTGAGCATACCACCTAACCATCTCTCGTTAACATAGAACATTCCACATCTTTCAGCTTCAGTCTTAATAGCATCCTGAGCCTGCTTCTTTGTACCTACGAAAAGGATTGATCCACCTTCTGCTGCAATATCAGAGATTGCCTTGTAAGCTTCGTCAACCTTACCTACTGACTTCTGTAAGTCAATAATGTAGATACCATTTCTCTCTGTGTAGATGTATGGAGCCATCTTAGGGTTCCATCTTCTTGTCTGATGTCCAAAGTGTACACCTGCTTCAAGTAACTGTTTCATTGAAATTACGCTCATTTTATATACCTCCGTGGTTAATCTTCCCCGTAATTTTACACCCTGAACACCCAGAGCAAGGGCACCGGTTCAGTCACAAATACGGGTGATATTTTATTTTGTTGCATACACAACGAACCCATTTTAACACAAAAAAGTGCCTGATACAAGCACTTTTTCATATTTCATCTTACTTTTAATTATTCCATTGTTCAATCAGTTTCATAAATTCCCGTGTTTCTTTATACTGAAAAATATTCACAGGATATGTCGCATCCAGTTTTGTATTACTTTCTTCTACGATAAGCCGAAATACTATTTTCTGTTTCTTGTCATAAAAGCTTAAAAACGGCAAGCGCATTACAATATATAAAAATATTTTTTTCTTATTAGCTCTTATTGTTGCTATCTTTCTCTCATACATAATTTACCTACTTATCTTTTGAGCTATTGCATAATAATCATCGCCCTTATTTATTGTAAATGTTCCAACCTGAATTCTTCTGATGTATCCATTATCATTCAAATACCAGTTAAAATCATTTGCATCTTCAATAATGCCTGCCTGTTTTAAATTCTCACAGAGTTCTTCCGAGGTCATACCGCTGTATATAGAAATCTCAACTGTTTCACCACTTGACTGAGATTTCTTAGTGGTTGGCTCCTGTGTTGCAGCCTCCTCTGTTGTAACTTCCTCTGTTGTGACTTCCTCTGTTGTGGTTTCTTTTTTTGTGGTCTTTTCTGTTGTCTCTTTCTTTGTTGTCTCTTTCTTTGTGGTCTCTTTTTTTGTGGTCTCTTTCTTTGTAGTTTCCTTTTTAGAGTTTTCTTTCTTTGTGGTCTTTTTTTCTTTAGAACTTTCTTCTGTAGAACTCTCGCTGGTAACTTTCCCTGTTCCTTCATTTTTTAACAGTTCATCACTACTATTGCTTCCGCTTTTTCCTCTTGTCGCAAATGCAATCGACATTACAAGGGTAGTAATGATTATACCGGTTCCAAGTCCTCTTAAGTAATATTTTATTTTTGCGTTCATAATCTTACTCCCTTACATCTTTCCTGAATGGCTTCTGAATAAATCTATTACCAATCTCACTTCGCCTATTCCGAGTCCTAATTCTTTTGCTATTTCAAGATTTGATTTGCCTTCATTATACAAATCAAGGATTTTCTGATTGTTATTATTCTCTTTTGGCTTCATTGCAACTACCGACTCCGTTTTTTTCTTATCCGTAGTTTTATCTGTTACTTTTTCTGTAATCTCTTCATCTGCTGCCTCTATCTCTTCTACCAGAGCAGCTATATCATTGTCGGAAACATTTTTCTGAATATTGTTTACAGACTTTTTAACATTTTCTATATCTCGTACTGTATTCTTTATGTCTTTTTCCTTATCATTAAGCATACTGTATAAGAACATCACCTCTTCGTGGCTTTTGTTTATTTCATCCAACACTGTTTGAGAATAATCATTTACAGCCATTATTTTTTCATTGGATAATTTGTCAAGTGCCGCCTCTGTTTTCTCAACTGTATCATCGACAACATTCTTAGCTGCCTCGTCTACCTGTTGTTTTACAATCTCTTCAGCCAATGTCGTGGCATCTGCTCTAAATTCTTTAATTTCCGTATCTTCCAATCTTTCTCCCAGTATAAAACTCAATACTACAAGTCCTACTCCTGCAATTACCAGAAAAATTTCTAATGTTGTCATTTTATGGTACCTCTTATCTTAAATCTTAATATCAAAAGACTTATTTCCTTTTAATATCACTTTTCCATCTTCTTGTTTTTTGTTTTTCTTATTATTACTTCCCCCAAAATATTGACCATTTCCTTTTTCTTTTGCGTCATAATTCTCTTTTTTCCTGTCAGCATTCTCATGTTTTACAACTGACTCATGCTTTATCTGAGAAGTCTTTTGCTCATGTACAAGTATGTTGGATTGCTCTACAAAACCGCGTCCGTCTTCATTTTGTTTAACCTGACTTACATTTTGTGACTGCTGAACCATACCCTGCATCTCTACCGGTCTGATTATCATAACTTATAAGCCTCCATTCTATATCGGAACTGCTTTTACCATTTCTCGCTCTTTAACGAACTTGCAATGACTAAGTGACTGGTTAATTACCAGATGTTCTTCTGACACTATAACCCTTACTCCTGAATATATATCTCTTGTAACCTTAACGCAGGCATCCTTGTACGTTCCCATTTGTTCAAACAATTCTGCCATCTCTTCATTTAATTTGTCTATTTCTTCTGACAGGTTCTTAAAATTCTCTACAGATTTTATATACATAGGAAGCTTGGATTTGTCAAGCTTTCCTGCTTCTTTTTTCTTTTTGTACACTTCTAAAACTGATGCTATCTGATTACGTTCTGCCTCTTTTTTCTTAATCAGTTCACCATCAAGTGTCACCTTTTCCTTTAGTACAGGGTCTATTCCTACTTCTACAACTGTGGATATTCCCATATCAGATCCTATTGTCTTGGCACTTACCATCGTCTCTGATTTGACTGAACCTCCAATTATATTTCCTTTGCTTCCATCTACTGTAATATTACCTTTTGCCTGTACATTACACTGAATAATTGTATCTGCTTCTATAAAACCGCCTGACTTTACAACAGCACTTTCAAGGAATTTGGATACGACATTTCCACCTGCTATAAGCTCTCCTTTGCCCATTCCCTGCATTCCATGATGTAGTATTATCTGTCCTCCTGCCTTTATATTGGCACCTTCTACTACACCGAGTACTTCCACATCTCCTGTCGCTTCTATCTTAAACCCTGTTCTTACGCTTCCGTGTACAAACACGTTACCGTCATATGTGATATCGCCTGTAGAATTGTCTACATCCGCCGGCACATCATATACATTTGACACAAACACCTTGTCATCTGCAAGCTCAACATGACCATTTACCATAGATATCATTGAAAGACCATCTTCTGATATTTCAATATTTCTTCCGTATTTGAAGGTCTTTCTTCCTACATCCCTGGGCTTTACTGTCACACCTTTTACTGTTATTCCATCTGTCCCCGGGACTTCTCTGGTAAGTGTGGCAAGCACATCGCCTTTCTTTATATGACTAATGTTATTCAACTCATGGAAGTTAACAGAACCATCTTCGTTTCTCTTTGGTCTTACATTCTTATCTGTATTAAACTGGTATGTAATATATGCATCTTTTCCCTGAATTACCGGTTTTCCTCTTGCAATCACAATATTAGTACAGTACAGAGGTGTCTTTGTAAATGCAGCGAGAATCTTTTCATCTATACCATATTTTATACCAAGATATTCTAAATCCCTCTTAATCTCATCAAGCGTCTCTCTTTCTCCATCATTGCTGGGAGGATAAAATCTTGCTACCGCAAACATATCTTCTTTGGCACATCTTACCACCATAAGTTCATTTATCTTATATCCTCTTTCGCTTTTGATATTTACAACTGTTTCCTCCTCCGTAGAAGAAGAAAGGCCCTTATTAAGAGCCACCAAGTCATAACCTGTTATTTTATTTTTCTCTAAGTATTTGACTACTTCTTCGATTTTTAATGCTTCGCCCCCTTTTGTCGCCGGGAAAAACTTAACCGAAGTACCGTTTTCGTCATATATCACCTGAAAATATGCATTAGCCATATAGTGTCCACCTTTCTTCGACTTTATCTGAGTATTCCTGCTTTATCTCCCAAAAACGCTTTCATCTTCTGTAATGCTTTTGTATGAAGCTGAGATATTCTTGATTCAGATACCTCTAATACTTTACTTATCTCTTTTAATGTCAATTCTTCATAATAATATAAAAGAATAACTTTTTTCTCTTTATCAGTTAAACAATCAAGAGACTTTGCTAACATATCTCTTAATTCTTTTTTTTCAACTACTTCTTCAGGTGCTTCAAAGTGGGAGCCTTTCCCCTGTTCTATTCCCTTCTCGCCACCTGCTTCCACAAACTCATCCAAAGACACCACATTTGATATCTTTGCCTGTCCCTGCCAGTTCATCAATTCATCAACAGATATCTCAAGTTCTTTTGCCAGTTCGTCATCTGTTGCAGGTCTTCCAAGCTCGGACTCTAACTTGTTTAGAGCGGCATCCATTTTTTTCTTCTTCTGTCGGAGAGATCTTGGTATCCAGTCCATTTTTCTTATCTGGTCTAAAATCGCCCCTCTAATTCTTAAACTGGCATATGTCTCAAATTTGATTCCTTTTCCATATTCAAACTTGTCTATCGCATCAATCAATCCAAAAATTCCATAACTAACCAAATCATCATATTCAACATTGTATCCCAGATACATGCTGAGTCGTCCGGCTACAAGCTTAACTAATGGTGCATATTCAATTATAAGTTGTTCCCTTAATTGTGTATTTGGAGCCTTTGAATACTCCCCCCACAATTTATTCTTCTGTTCTTCTGTCACCTGCTACACCTCGCCTGTCACTATCTATTCCTTTTCTTTAACTTCTACGTTTTCTTCTTCATTCGCAGCCTCTTCTTTTTCTGCCTCTCTTTTAGCCTCTTCCTCTGCTGCTTTCTTCCTCGCTTCTTCTTCCTCAAGCATAGGAATAACTACATACTTCTCTATTATGAATTTGACTATAAATCCAACCAATAAAAATCCAACCATCGCAGCTGTTGAAATCAATATAATCTCTTTAGTTGTAAACCCACGTAAAATAGTAATTACGCACACCAAAAAACCAGCAGTCAACATCACTATGGCTGGAATATATCTAGTTCTATTATCCATAAGCTTACACCTCTAAATATATTTTTCCGGCTGTCCAACAGCTTTGATAGTAAGGATGCCCGTCTCCGAGTCAAATATAATTGTTCTTCCGAAATTAAGTCCGGTATCCTCTGCTAATATGCTTACTTTTAACTCATTTAATTTTTCTTTTGTTGCCTGAACATTTCTGTCGCCAACCTGCATAAACTCGCTTACCTTATCACCAAATGTAAACATTTTAGCGCCTCCTGCAATTTTTGCAGTTATTTTTGTCCTTGACGCTCCCATTTTCAACATCTCATTGTACAAATCCTGAATTCCCGTATCAGCAAACTTTGCTCTATTTTCGTTATTCTTAATCTTTGTGCTGTCCGGAAGCATAACATGAACCATTCCGCTAATCTTTGTTGATGCATCATAAAGTACTACACCGACACAGGAGCCTAATCCCAACGTAGTTAAAAGATCAGGGTTCCTACAGAGCTTCATATCTGCCATTCCAACTTTTATCGTCTCACCCATTTTATCACCTTTAACTACATTCCTAATGAATCCAATATTTTTTGATAAGAATCAATATCAGGTATTAATATATAATATCCGTTTATTGCATTAGCTTTTTTTCTTTCATCATCAAACTTTGTCTCGATAAGTAATACCTTATCTCCTAACTTTCCAAATTCAATTGCTGGCACAGATAACAACGAACCAACCATATCAATTTGTAATAACGGAACAGATACATCTATTGTTAATCTGGTCAAATCTGACAACGAACACAGATATGCGCCTGTTATTATATTCCCTACTTCCTGAATTGCAGATAGCTGCATCTCATCAAAATTAGTCCCGTCACATTCAAGTCCCATTATATTCACTAATGTACTGGCAACATCCGTTTTTAAAATAAACATCATCATTCCATTGATATCGCCTTTTAACATAAGGAGTATTCCTACTGCCACTTCTTCCTCTTCTCCTATCAGGCTGACCATCTGAGAAAAATCACATAGTCTGACACTTGGAACACCAATATCAATTTGGGTATTAACAAGCTTAGACAATGCCGTAGTGGCATTGCCTGCGCCTATATTTCCTATTTCTTTTAAAACATCATATTGCATTACACTTATATCATCCAAATCAAGTTTTGACATAATGCACCTGCACTTTCTCTATTGCTGCTGTTGCTCCTTCACTTCTGTTGTTACGGCTTCAACATTTAAAATAGAAACAAGAGTGTTATTTTCCAAATTTTGGCCAACACCATAAATGTATTTAGATAATTCGTCTTTATTATCTAACCCAACCTTTTCAATGTCATCCGCTTTGAAACTAACAACTTCATTGACCATATCTACAATCACACCTATTGATTCCTGATGTTCAGGCTTCAATATGATGATTCTTGTCTTTCCATCAAATTCGTCCTCCTGAAGATTAAACCTTCTTCTAAGACTCATTACCGGAACTATTTCACCTCTAAGATTGATAACACCATAGTAATAAGGCTGTGACTTTGGAACTCTTGTTATCTTCTGCATTCTAACAATATTATCTACATAGCTGATGTCGATACCATACTGTTCCATTCCAATTTTTACTACTATGTACTGTTTATTATCTGTTGCAGCATTTGCCTCTGCTGTTGTTGTTTGTAACATATTATCCATTACAGTCACCTCCACTACAATAATGCATTTACGTCAAGAATTAACGCAACTTCACCATCACCAAGGATAGTTGCACCACCAATAACTTTATTGCTGTTATTGATATATTTACCAAGTGACTTAATAACAATTTCCTGCTGTCCGATAAGGTTGTCTACAACAAGTCCCGCCTGTGTATCCCCCTTCTTGACTATGATAACTGTCATATTCTCCGGTTCAACATAATCCTCAGCTCTTGGAACATCAAGTATCTTATCAAGTCTTATGATTGGAATAACATTTCCTCTAAGATTGATAACTTCTTTTGTCTGAACATACTTGATATCGCTAACTGCAACGTCTTCAATTATATCAATACTGCCAAGTGAGATAGCATATTTCTCATCACCTATTACAACCATAAGTGCCTGAATAATAGCAAGTGTAAGTGGAAGTCTGATAATGAATTTACTTCCCTCTCCAAGCTTTGTCTTAACCTCGATGTCACCACCAAGTGCTTCAATCTTAGATTTAACCACGTCAAGACCCACGCCTCTACCTGATACATCTGATACTTTCTTAGCTGTTGAGAAGCTTGGTCTGAACAACAGATCAATAACTTCTTTATCTGACATTGTCTCAGCCTGCTCTGTTGTTATTGTTCCCTTTTCCAATGCTTTGTTCTTAACAGTTTCTACATCAATACCATTACCATCATCAGATACTTCGATTACAACGTTGTTACCATCCTGGTATGCGTCTAATCCTATTGTACCAACTTTCGGCTTACCTCTCTGTGCTCTAAGTTCTGCTGATTCAAGACCATGGTCTGCTGAGTTACGAAGAAGATGCATAAGTGGATCACCAATTTCATCGATAACTGTTCTGTCAAGTTCTGTATCTTCACCTGACATATATAATTCCATCTTCTTATCAAGCTTCTTAGATAAGTCTCTAATCATTCTTGGGAATTTGTTTGTTACTGTTTCAATTGGCATCATTCGAACCTTCATAACTGATTCATGAAGATTTGTTGTTACTCTCTCTAAGTATTCAATCTGTTCATTAAAGCCCTGTCCTCTTGATATCTCTTCTGTTGAGCTGACTGATACAAGGCCATTCTTCGCAATAATCAACTCGCTTACAAGATTCATAAGAACATCTAACTTCTCTATATCTACTCTTACCGATCTGTTTACAACCGGTTTTGATGTTGATTTAGACTGCTGTTTTGCAGGCTGCTGTGTTTTTGAATCCTTAGCTGCATCCTTTGTCTCAGTCTTTGAAACTTCCGGCTTCGTCTCTTCCTCAGGCTTTGGAACCACTTCTCCTACAACATCCTTAATCTCAGATACATTTTCAATACATTTCTCAATAGTATCAATTGATTCTGCTGTAATGATACAAATACTGAAATCCAAATCAAACTTCTCATCTTCAATATCCTGAACTGATGGATTTGATTTGATAATCTCACCATGTGATTCTAATGATTTGAATACCAAAAATGCTCTGGCTGCTTTTAATATACAGTTCTCATCTACAAATACAGTAAAGGCATATACGTTCATACCCTTCTCGTATGCTTCACATATAGCATGCTTCTCGAATTCTGCATACACAAATGATCTATATTTTCTCTTATCATCATCGCCTGTAGCTGCCGGTGCAGGTGAACTTGCTGTCTGTGCTGCAGGTGCAGGTGCGCTTGCTCCTCCTCCTGCAAGAATATCTGCAAGCTGTTTTAAAATAGGCTCATTATCATTGTCACCTTCACCTGATGTCTCTTCGATATTGGCAAGATACTGCTCTATAGCATCAAGGCACTGGAAAAGTACATCAACAAGATGTGCTTCCACATTCATCTTTCCATTACGAATCTCTGAAAATACATTCTCCATCTGATGAGTCAACTTCTGCATTCTTGTGTAACCCATTGTTCCTGCCATACCTTTTAAGGAATGAGCAGCTCTGAATATCTCATTGATAGTATCTGTATTCTCCGGTTCTTTTTCAAGGATCATAAGCTGATCGCTTAAGCTCTGTATGTGTTCTTTTGTCTCATCAATAAATATCTCTAAATACTGGCTAACGTCCATTAATATGCACCCCCACGCTTCTAGTAATTGATTCTGCTATTTTATCTAATGGTACAACTTCATCAGACAATCCGGCTGCATATACCGCTCTTGGCATTCCATATACAACGCTGCTTGCTTCATCCTGTGAAATTACGTACACATTATTCTTGTTGCTAAGCTGACGAATTCCTTCAGTTCCATCTGAGCCCATTCCGGTCATAACCACACATATAATCTGTGCATATGAACTTCCCGCAAGTGACTCATACATGATATTTGCACATGGTCTCAAACCATCTCTGGCAGGTGCATCTGATAACCTCACTGAATAAGCACCACTCTTATCCTGATTAATCTCCATATGTAACCCGCCAGGTGCCAAATATACTACACCCTTTTTAAGGACATCCCCATCTTTAGCTTCCTTTACTTCCACCTTGCTAAGTTCGTTAAGTCTTGCCGCCAATGAAGCCGTAAACCCTTTTGGCATATGCTGTACCAACAAAATCGGAGCCTCTATATCTTCCGGAAGCAAAGGTATTACTTCCTTCAAAGACTTTGGCCCGCCTGTCGAGCACGCTATTGCTATGAGCTTACTTCCAGACACTTTTTTCACATTGCCAAGTGTTTTCCCGGTAGCTGATACACCAGCTGCTGTCGACACAATAGGGTCTGTCTTCTGTGTAAGCCTTGTAGCAGCAACTAATGTATTAATAAGTCTGTTCTTAAATTTTTCACTCTTTACCTCGTAATAATTCTCAGGCTTTGTAACAAAATCAAAAGCACCTCTCTCAAGAGCTATAATAGTCTCCTTCGCACCCTCTTTGGCAAGAGTACTAACCATGATTATCTTAACCTGTATACGGTGTTTTTGTAATTGTTCCAACACTTCAAGACCATCCATTCGTGGCATATTAATATCCATTACAACGGCATCGTACTGAAGCTTATTCTTGATAATTAAATCAAGTCCCTCTAATCCATCACGAGCATAATCTTTAACTGTGAATCTGTCATCTGAACTTATTATATCAGATAACACCCTTCTCATAAGTGCAGAGTCATCAATTATTAAAATATTTTTCTTCATTTGCTATCTGTCCTTCTGTCTTAATCGACGTTCTTCCTCAAAAATAAACTTTATTAACGCTTCTCTGTTATTTGAATTAAGGTTACTGTACTCTACCCGATGTTCATATAAATCATGTCTGTTAGGTACATTGTAGGTCCTCAATATCGTTCCTGGTAATACACATAAGGATTCAACACCCTGTTTTCTTATTTTCATAACTATAATTACGCAATCCCCCGGATGATGTTGCTGTTTTGATGTAAATCTCACACCTCCACCGCTTAAATCCAGTGCAACACCTATATCAAGTCCACCTTGCAAAACTTCCTGCATCTTGTCTTTGTCAGTGATAATCTCTAACAATTCTTCTTTTGCAACAACCTTGTACATAATCTCCATAGTACACTCAAGTCTGAAATATTGTCTTCTTTGAAACTTTTTCAAATCTGATGTTATCTCAATCTGTAATACAAACAAACCGCCTTCCTTGTATCTATCCGTTATTGTCGCTTTGCATTGATACAGACCGCCTGATGTATAAAAACACAAATCATATCTTCCATTTACCGGCAAAGGAATGACTCTGCCTTCTACTATGGGCATAGCAATCTTCATCTCATCCTCACTAAGGATATCATATACCTGGCTAAAATATTTTTTTTCCGGTTCTTCCCCCAATTCTTTTTTCTTATTATCTGCCCCAGATTTTACTAATTCTAATTTGTCCCCCAGCGATACAATTTTGGATAGCAACTAGGCACCTCCTTTTTTACCCTTAAACATTTTCGCAAATACCATAGCTATTCCTGTCTTCTTATCATCACCTTCGATTTGAATATTCATAAGTTTCTCCGATAATTTCTCGAAAGCCTTTGATGCTACTGAATTAGGATATGCCATTGATATAGGTTTCTGTTGCATAACTGCCTTGGACATATTGTTGTCTATAGGAATCATTCCTAAATATTCAAGATTAACATCCAAAAATTTACTTACAACTACATTTAATTTATTGTATAGATTTTCTCCATCATCCTGATTTTGAACTCTATTAGCAACCACTTTTATTGTTGTATTTTCTCTGGAATATCCCTGTCTTGAATTCAGTGCCTTGAGTAACGCATATGAATCTGTGATAGATGTCGGTTCCGGTGTCGCAACCAGTAACACCTCAGCACTGCTCATCACAAATTCAAGTACACTGTCAGATATTCCAGCGCCTGTATCTATTATTATCACATCTGCAAGGGTTTCAATTTCACCTAGCTTATATATAAGATAAAGAACCTGATCATTTGTCATATTCGATAATCCATTTATCCCGGAACCGCCTGATATAAATCCTATATCCATAGGTCCATTTACAATTATATCTTTTAATTCTTTCCCTTTAAAAATCAAATCAGCGAGGTTATATTTTGGTATTGCACCAAACATAACTTCAATGTTGGCAAGACCAAAGTCTGCATCAAATATTATAACATTTTTACCTTGTTTTTTTAACTCTAACGCTAAATTAATTGAGACACTTGACTTACCTACGCCACCTTTTCCGCTTGTAACTGTAATGATTCTAGCCTGGGATTTTTTTTCTTTTTTCTGCATTTTCATCATGTCTCTTAATTTTGCTGCCTGATCCATGCTTGTACCTCCGTGTATTTTAGAATCATTCGTTACCACCAAGTAATAACTTTGCTATTTTTTGCATATCTACTACATATATATCTTCAGGAACCGCCTGTCCATTCGATATATATGATATGGATGCTCCTGTCTTGAGCTTGATATTAAGTATATTACCAATTGCTGATGTTTCATCTGTCTTTGTAAAAATAAGTCTGTAACCTTCAAGTGTACTGTATTTATCTGTTATATTCTTTAAATCCTTATATTTTGTAGCTGCACTGAGAACTAAATATACTTCTTTGCTTATCTGCTCATCCATCTTAATGTCATTAATCAAATGGAAAAGCTCGTCACACTGCTCATTGTTCTTGTGTGATCTTCCTGCCGTATCAACAAATATGATATCATATCCTTTAAACTCATTAATGGCTTCGTTCAGTTCATCAATTGTAAGAACCACCTGCAATGGTATATCCATAATATTTGCATATGTTCTTAACTGGTCAACTGCAGCTATTCTGTATGTATCTGACGTTATCATACCAACCTTCATATTCTTGTTTATCTTAAAATCAGAAGCCAGCTTTGCTATTGTTGTTGTCTTTCCAACTCCTGTAGGTCCCACAAAAAACACTAATTTTGTCTTTCCGTTTTCTAATTCAATAGGCTTTGGCTGCCCAAGCTTTAAGATAATCTTCTGATATATTCCGGACAAAATACTATCAATATTTGATTCTTTTTTAAGTGCTGATTCAATCTCGTTAATTATGAGGTTTGCATATTTTTCATCTACTTCATTATCAACAAGCTGACTATATACCAGCTTTATAAAAGCAAGATTTATATTATTCTCTTTTTCTTCTTCCTTTGACTCACTGCTTTCTTTAGAGTTATCACTTGTTATAAGCTGTTTTTCTATCATTGACTGAAGATTATTAAGTTTCTCCTCTATCGCAGACGGCTTACGTTCTGTATTTTTCTTTTCATTTGTATTTTCACTTTCTTCCTTCTGCTTCTCTTTGGTATCTTGTTCTGTCGCTTCTTTAACCTTACTAACCGGCAAATTAACAGTTGTTCTCTTTTCTTCTAATGCTGCTGTTACCTCTACAAAATCCTTCCTGAATAATTTCTTTAATCCTTTTTGCTTTGTGGTCTTGATATTTAAAACTACGGCATCATTCCCCATCTCTTCTTTTGCCATCATTATGGCTTCTTTTTCCGTTTCTGCCTGAAATTTTTTAATTATCATTCAATGCTCACCATCCCTACTGACTGTAATTCTATATTAGTTTCAACTTCGTTGTATGATATTACTATTAAATCTCTAAAATAATCTTCTGTAAGCTTTTTGTAGTACATTCTCACAATTGGAGATGTAATTATAATCGCTGGTTTTCCAAGTTTTTCAAGCTTATCTATCTCGGCTCCCGTAGCTTTTATTATCTGCTCAGACGTCTCCGGTGATAATGTTAGATATGCACCCTGCTCTGTCTGTTTTACACTTGCCATAATCTCCTGCTCTATCTTTGGATCAAGAGTCACCACACTTGTTGTATCATTTGGTGTAAAATATTTGCTTGAAATTGCTCTCTTAAGACTCTGTCTTGCATATTCCGTGAGCACATCCGTATCTCTCGTAACTGCCGCATGGTCTGCCAGTGTTTCAAATATTGTAAGAAGGTCTCTGATTGATATGCCTTCTCTTAAAAGGTTCTGTAAAACCTTCTGTATCTCACCAACATTAAGCAGCTTTGGCACGAGCTCGTCCACAAGCGTCTGATTTCCATCTTTGATGTTGTTGATAAGATTTTGTACATCCTGCCTTGTAAGAAGTTCTGATATATGATTTCTTACTACTTCTGTCAGGTGAGTGGCAATAATCGACGGCGGATCTACTACCGTATATCCCAGTGATTCTGCCCTTTCTCTCTGATTCTCTGTTATCCAGATGGCCGGCAGATGGAATGAAGGCTCAAAAGTCGGAATACCAGTTATTTCCTCCTCTACAAATCCCGGATTCATCGCCATATAATGGTCAAATAACACTTCTCCTTCACTCACCTGTATACCTTTAATCTTGATGATATACTGATTAGGATTAAGCTGGATGTTGTCTCTAAGTCTTATGATTGGCACTACTGCTCCTAACTCCAATGCAATCTGACGTCTGATCATCACTACTCTGTCAATAAGGTCTCCACCCTGATTTACATCTGCAAGTGGTATGATACCATAACCGAATTCAAGCTCTATAGGGTCAACCTGTAAAAGAGCATTGACATTTTCCGGTCTTCTGATTTCTTCTGCTTCAGCATCCGCTGACTGTATTTCAGTCTCTATATTATCAACCTGCTCTTTACCTCGCATTCTCATTCCAAGGAATATAAATACCACTCCTATAGGAACGAATATAAAAACCGGCAACGGTGTAAATACACCAAGAAATGCCATTGTTCCACCTGCTACCAAAAGCACCTTTGATACAGAAAATAGCTGACCAAAGATAATGTTTCCAATTTCAGCTTCCTTAGATGCCTTTGTTACAAGAATACCGGTCGATAATGAAATAAGCAACGATGGAATCTGGCTTACAAGGCCATCACCAATTGTTAAAATTGTATATTTTTCAATGGCATCACCAACTGCCATCCCCTGTCGCATCACACCCATAATAATACCACCTATGATATTAATGGCTGTGATAATAAGACCGGCTGTCGCATCTCCTTTTACATACTTGACAGCACCATCCATAGAACCAAAGAATGCTGATTCTGCCTGTAATTTTTCTCTTCTTTCTTTTGCCTGTGCATCTGTTATGGCTCCTGTATTAAGGTCTGCATCAATAGCCATCTGCTTACCAGGCATAGCATCAAGAGTAAATCTTGCCGTTACTTCTGCTACTCTTTCAGAACCTTTATTGATAACCATAAACTGAACAATTATCAGAATAATAAATACAATAATACCTATAACAAGGTCATTGCCACCAACGAACTGTCCAAATACAGTTACAACCTTACCCGGGTCTCCCTTTCCCAGAATAAGCTTGGTTGAAGACACGTTTAAGGATATTCTAAAAAGTGTTGTAAGCAAAAGTATTGTCGGAAAAGCTGACATATCAAGTGCTTCTTTTGAAAATAACGCATTGAAAAGTATTATCAATGCAACTGATATATTAAGTGCAATGAGCACGTCCAATAAACCGGAATCAACAGATATAATAAGAAAGACTATAGCTGCCAACATATATAATCCAACACCTAAGTCTGCTATTTTAAGCTTCATTATATCTTCCTCCTTCTAGTTTATTTTTTTCCTTTTATTCTGTAAACCATTGCAAGAATCTCAGCTACTGCCTGATATAATTCCTCCGGAATCTCTTCACCAATATCTACATTGGCATACAAAGCTCTTGCAAGGGGCTTGTTTTCTACTATCTCAACTTTAAATTCCCTGGCCTTATCTTTAATCTTCTGTGCCAGATAATCTTCACCTTTCGCAAGCACAATTGGTGCTTTTGCTGTTTCAGGATCATATTTTATCGCAACGGCAAAGTGTGTTGGGTTCGTGATTACCACATCTGCTTCCGGCACACTTTGCATCATTCTTCTCTGTGATACCTGTAACATTTTTTTCTTAATCTGACCCTTTATATGAGGGTCACCTTCAGAGTTCTTGTACTCATCTTTTACTTCCTGTTTTGTCATCTTCATATCTTCTTTGAATTTGTGTCTCTGCCAAATCAAATCAATTATTCCGACAACTATATATACTGCACTTATCTTTATTCCGAGAGATATCACAATTCGCCCAATCTGATAAATCGCACTTGTTAATGAGATGTTGTATAGGCTATACAAAATCATTACCTCATCTCTTATCTGTTGTATAACCATATAACCAATTATAACTACCAGAGATACACTCCTTAGCAGATTCATAAGCGACTGTTTTGAAAAAATCCTCTTAAACCCCTTAAGTGGGTTGATTTTGCTTAGCTTAGGCTGCAATGGTTTGCTTGTAATTTTCCATTTAAATTGTACGAAGTCCCCCAGAAAACATATCGCAAACATCAACACAAGAAGTGGCAATATTATTTTGAGAATATCCAAAAACACTTTTTTTAGTATTGATACTGTTGCATTTATCGTAACTTCATCAGTGTAACCTCCTGCCACTGTCGGTATTGTATTATAAATCTTTGGAAATTGTTCCAGTAAACCATTTCCAATTGTGCCAATATATACCTTGATAAACACAAATGCCACGAGAAGCGTAACCGCTGTAACTATTTCTCTACTTTTGGCTACACTACCATCTTTTCTTGCATCATCCAATTTTTTGGGTGTGGCCGGCTCTGTTTTTTCTCCACCAGGACCATCTTTTGCAAAAAACTGCAAATTATATTTTATGTAAGACATCAAACCATTCCTTCAATAACGCCTGTTACCATTTGCTGCATCTGTGAGAAGATGAAATTTGCAACTGATGGTAATAAACTTACTGTCGCAAACATAACAATAAGTCCTGTTAATACTTTTATCTGCATACCTACAGAGAACATATTCATCTGTGGTGCAACCTTTGCCATTATTCCCAGTACACAATTCATAACAAGAATCGAAGAAAATACAGGCAAAACTATTCTGAAACCAACTACAAAATATGTAGTCAAAAAACCTACTACTGTCTTAAATAGTGAATCCCCCAGTCGTATTCCTCCTATTTCTATTAATTCAAATGAATCAACGATTGTATTCAATAAAAAAATGTGCATATTGGACACTATCATAAGGAAAAATACCAGATATGTGTATATCTGTCCTGTAAGACCCACCTGTGTATTTGTAACAGGGTCAAATATCTGTGCCATTGACAATCCAATTTCCATATCTATTATTTTACCTGTAAACTGAAGTATCGTAGTGCAGATATATGCTGAAAATCCTATTAGCAAGCCTACTATACTCTCTTTTACAATCAGAGTGGCATAGCCAATGACAGTATTGTATTCAGGTGTTGCCTCTGACAGTGGCACCAAAAGAAATACAATATATGATAAAAAAATACTAAATCCCAGTTTTACTCTTACAGGTGTATTGTTTTGTCCGAAAAAAGGGGAGACCATAACAAAAGCTGATATCCTTACTAATATCAACAGAAAGAATTCCAGATTCTGCTGATTTACTGTAACTTCCATCATACTATGAAATCACCAAAGCTTCCCCATAGTCTTTCCATAAATTCTACTATGTTTGTTAACATATAGGAACCTAATAGCATTATACCCAGAAAAATACCCAACAACTTAGGCACAAATGTCAAAGTCTGTTCCTGAATGGATGTAACCGTCTGAAAAACACTTACTATCAACCCTACCAATAACGATATAATAAGCAGCGGTCCTGCTGTCTTTATAATCGTCCATAGTGTATCACTCGCAATATTTAAAACTGCCTGTTGTGTCACTTTTTTCTCATCCTTCCTATATAATAAGTTAGTCTACCTTTGAGAACAGTATTACGTTACAAAGGTAGACATTAAATTAACAATAATTAAATTCCATCCATCTGCCAATACAAACAACAAAATCTTAAATGGCATAGAAATCGTCGTCGGCGGCAGCATCATCATACCCATAGACATAAGTGTTGATGCCACTACCATATCAATAACAATGAAAGGAATATATATCAAAAATCCTATCCAGAAAGCTATTCTAAGTTCGCTTAATATAAAGCTTGGAATCAAAACAGTCATAGGTATTTCTTCTGTGGAAGAAATATTCGTATATCCTGCTATTCCTGCCATAGCATCCAAATCTTCATCTCTGACCTGCTTTATCATAAATTCTCTTATAGGCTTTGTTCCCTCTTCTAATGCCTCTTTTGCACTTATCTCATTGTTGGACAGAGGTTGTATTGCATTTGCATTTATCTCATTAAATACAGGAGCCATTATAAAAAACGTTAAGAACAAGGCAAGTCCAACTAACACCTGATTAGGCGGAGATGTCTGTGTACTAAGTGCTGCTCTTGTAAAATGAAGTACCACAATAATTCTTGTAAAGGATGTCAGCATAATTAAAATAGAGGGGCATAAAGCCAATATAGTAAGAACTATTACTATCTGAAGCGCCCCTGACATAGAAGTGCTATCATCCGGTGATATCTGCACACCAAATACATTGTTTGACGTATCTGTTCCTTCTGTCACAGTATTGTCATATGTTGTTTCATCCTGTGTATTTGTAGCGTAAGCATTAGTTGTATTCACAAAAAAAGCAAAAGCTAGTATGCTCACAACAACAATTAATTTACTTTTATTAATTATTTTCTTTATCAGTCCCATTATTCTCATCCTTATTAAGACTCTTCATATTCTTAACCTTATCAAACAAGGCAGCAAAAGACTGTGGTGAAACATGTGCCTCGTCATCGAATATAAGGTCTTCTTTATTTATCTTTGTTAAGAAAGTAATGGAATCCTTGCACATAGCTACTGCTACATATTCCTGACCTATCCTTAGTATCTGAATGTATTTGTTGTTAGTCAGCCGCATTCCTTCTATGTATTCTATGTTCTTACCAGAAAACTGAGTCTTCTGGTAAGAACCAATCCACCTTGTAGTCATATATGTAACCATAAGTACAATCACAAATACAATGAATGCCGCTATAAGCTTAAGTACATTCTCAACTTGTGTGGTAAGAAAAAGTGCATTAAATCTCATAATTATCCTACCACTTTTTTAACTGCTTCAATAACTCTATCCGCCTGGAATGGCTTAACGATAAAGTCTTTTGCTCCTGACTGAATAGATTCAATAACCATTGCCTGCTGACCCATAGCAGAACACATAATAACAGATGCTGCCGGATCTAATTCTTTTATCTTCTTGAGAGCCTGAATACCATCCATCTCCGGCATTGTAATATCCATAAGTACCAAATCAGGCTTTACGTCTGAATACTTTTCTACCGCTTTTGCTCCATTTTCTGCCTCTCCTGCTACATTATATCCATTCTTTGTAAGGATATCTTTAATCATCATTCTCATAAATGCTGCATCATCGCATATTAAAATATTTTTTGCCATAAAAATTCTCTCCAATCGTAAAAAATATTATACTTACTTAATAATTTCTGTTACTCGCACACCAAAACTTTCTTCGATTACTACTACTTCTCCTTTGGCAACAAATTTGCCGTTTACCAACACATCAATTGGTTCACCGGCAATTTTATCTAATTCAATAATTGTTCCTGGTGCAAATTCCAGGATATCCTGGATTGACTTACTTGTTCTTCCAAGTTCAACTGTTACCTCTAACGGAACATCAGAAATAAGATTGATATTCTCTTTCTGGGTAACTGCTGCTAAATCCCCTGTGAATTGCTGGAATGATGCCTGCTGAACATTCAGTTCAGGACCCGGTTGCATTGGCTGGCCGTAAGGCATTTGAGGATATCCCATTGGCGGATATCCATTTGGTGGGTATCCCATTGGCGGATAACCATTCATCATAGGTGGCTGTCCATATGGTTGCTGATTCATATCCGCTTGATTCGGAGCTGCCTGCGGTGCCTGCGCCTGTGGTTGTGGCTGCGGTTGTGGTGTAACCGGTGGTGTAGCCGCCTGTGGTTCAGGTTCACTCGTACTCTGAGGCTCTTCCTCTAACATAAATCTATTGCATAACTCTTTAGCGAATTCTACCGGAAATAACTGCATTATTTCACTATCCACTAAATCACCTATGGTCATTCTAAATGAATTTCTGACGAAGCCTTCTCGTAAGAAATCCGAAATATCACTTTCATCCACTGCACCATTTAAATCAACTAAGCTGGCTATTGGCGGACTTATATCTATCTTCATATTCATCATAGATGATAATGAAGTCGAAGCCGAACCCATCATCTGATTCATAGCTTCTGAAATTGCACTTAAATGTAATTCTCCTAATTCGCCATCTGTATTTGTTCCATCGCCTCCCATCATAAGGTCAGCGATAATCTTTACATCATTTTCTTTAAGAATTAAGATGTTGTTTCCATTCAATCCTTCTCTATATGAAATCTGTAAAAATACACATGGTCTGTCATAACTCTCTACCAGATCGTCCCAACGTGAAAAACTAACTACAGGCGTACTGATATTTACCTTCTGATTAACCAATGAAGATAACGTAGTAGCCGCTGTACCCATACTAATATTGGAAATTTCACCAATCGTGTCTTTTTCAAGATCTGTAAGGAAGTCTTCATCAGCTGTAGCTGATGCATCGGATGATTCATCGCCCATACCACCTAGCAATGCATTTATTTCCTCTTGTGAAAGCATTCCATCCATCTTGCTTACTCCTCTCTAATAATCGATGTAACTCTAACTGCATAATTGTCCGAAAAAGAACCAGGCATAGCCTTAAATTTCTTGATATTCCCAACATATACATCAAGTTCATTATCCAAATTTGCATCTAGCTTAATTATATCACCTCTTTGCAGATTAGCAAAATCACTTATTGAAATCGAACTTTTTCCAAGTACCGCTTTAATAGGAACCTCTGCTTTATCAATAAGCGTCTCAATAGCTGCCTGATATGATTCATCATCTTTTTCCTGCATGGTTGAATACCAGTATTTCGTATTCAGCTTGTCCATTACAGGTTCTAGTGTTATGTATGGGAGACATATATTCATAAGTCCCTCAACTTCACCAATTTTTATATTCAAAGTCACAATTGCTATCATCTCACTTGGTGAAATAATCTGGGCAAACTGTGAATTTGTTTCAATTCTCTCAAGTCTCGGATGCAGGGAAACAACATTCTGCCATGGTTCCCTTATGAGATCAACGCATATAGAAAGTATCCTCTCTATAATGACTATCTCTATTTCCGAGAAATTTCTCTTTTTATCTAAGGAACTACCCATTCCTCCCAAAAGCCTGTCCACAATAGCATAACCAAGATTGGATGCTAACTCCATTATAACATTACCATTAAGCGGTGTGAACTCTATTATTCCAAGTAATACCGGATTAGACAGTGCATTGGCAAATTCTGAATATGCAACCGCTTCCGAATTCATCACTTCAACCTGAACGTTTTTTCTCAAATACGCCGGAAGATTAGTGTATAGCAATCTTCCGTAATGTTCAAAAATAATTTCAAGAGTTCGAAGATGTTCTTTTGAAAACTTGGCTGGTCTTGCAAAATCATAGTTTTTAACCTGCTGTTCTTTGCTCTCTTTATAGTCATCTACATCAAGTTCACCTGAACTAAGTGCTTTAAGCAGATTATCAATCTCGTCCTGCGACAATACCTCGCTCACTTATCTTCACCTCCCAGTTTTTTTATCTACTGCAATGTGGTCTTATCAAAAATTACCTCCACAATAAACTGCGAATCATATAACTTCTGTAAATCTTCCACTGCTTCCTGTCTAATGATAGATGGGTTAGATAACATCTCTGAATATGTATGACTCTGAACCACATCCTGAATATGCTGTGTAATTACAGCTTTTTGCTTTTCCAAATCTGCTGAATATTTCTTATAATCCTTGTGCTTTGTGTAAAGAGCTAATGACGGGTATAACTGAGCATAATGAGTTGCACCGTCGGCACCTTTTTTAAGCTGAATCGTAAGTTTTTCATCTATATTGAAATACTCTAATTCTTCAATTGGAATATCACTAAGCGAAATCTCCTCTTCCTTCTTCTCTAGTTCCAAATCTAATACTTTGCATATCTTGGATACCATTTTATTCGTATCCTGCATAGGCTTTATCAATACGAACACCAAAATCCCCGTAAGAATTGTATTAGTCAGAACCAATACTATCAGTATTATGTTTAGTAAACTTTTCTTCATTGCATACCTCCATGTAGATTAATTCTCAGAAAGTTCGTTGTATATCTTAATCTCAACTCGTCTGTTCAAAGCCCTCCCCTCTGCCGTTTTGTTGTCAGCAATAGGTTCGTACTCTCCTCTTCCGGAAGCCTTCATCTTGTTAATATCTAACTTTTTCTGATTGACAAGATACATCATAACACACTTTGCTCTTGCACTTGATAAATCCCAGTTATCATCATATTTCGGATCATCAAGTAAAGGTACATTATCTGTATGTCCGGTTATCTCTACCATATTAGAAGAATAATTCTTAAGTATGTCACCTACTTTACTAATCAAAGGTAACGCCTTTTCTTTGACATCAGCTTCTGCCGGTTCAAAAAGAACCGCACCATTAAGTGTTATCTGAACATATTGTGCTGTAAAATCAATTTCCAGCATTTGACCAATACCGGAAGCATTAGCCATTCCTGTTATATCCTCTGCCATCTCCTCTGACTTATCAAGCATCTCCTGATATTTTGAATCTTCTAGCATCTCAATAAGTTCCTCTTTTTGTCCCTGTGTCATATCATCCATCACAGTAGCGGGGTCGCCGTCTTCATTAACTCCCAGTGTCTCATAATAATCACTCAGTTCATTCAGGTCATCCACACCGCTTGAAATAAGCGTTCCTTCTATAACTGATGCCGAGCCACCCTCAAGAACTCCAAAGCTTGCCGACAAAGAAGCAACAAGCTGTTCGAACTTATCTTCATCTACAGATGACATAGCAAACAAGAGAACGAAGAAACAAAGTAACAAGTTCATAAGATCACTAAATGTCGCCATCCAGGCAGGTGAGCCGGCTTTTACTTCTTCTTCTTTTCTAGCCACTACTGTTCACCTCCGCCTTCTCCTTCTTCACCGATTGCCTTTCTCTGTGCCGGTGATAAGAACGACTTAAGTTTTTCTTCTATTACTCTTGGGTTCTCTCCAGCCTGTATTGATAACAACCCTTCAACCATAACTTCCTTCATCATAATCTCAAGATCATTATTATATTTGAGCTTACCGGCTATTGGTGTACATATCCAGTTCGCCATAAGAGAGCCATAAAGTGTTGTAAGCAATGCTACAGCCATGTTAGGTCCAACTGCAGCAATATCGCTTAAGTTCTTAAGCATATTAACAAGCCCTATAAGTGTTCCAATCATTCCCCACGCCGGTCCCATAGATGCCACATTCTCATAAAAACCAATTACTTTCTTATGTCTTGTCTCGATACAGGAAAGCTCGGTCTCCATAATAGCTCTAACCAGTTCAGGGTCTGTACCATCGACAATCAAAAGTACACCTTTTTTCATAAACTGATCTTCCAGGTTGTTAGCTGCCTCTTCCAGTGCAAGCAATCCTTCCTTACGAGCTACATTCGATAAATCTATAATCGTCTTAATTGTCTCTGCTTCATTATTCTTCTGTGCCTTTATACCCTGGGTAAAAGCTTTTAGTGAATTAATAAAGTCTGGAATTGTATATGAGACAAGAACACTACACATTGAACCACCAACTGTAATGATAACAGACGCCACGTCAACGAAGTTTCCAAACGCTGCAACCCCCTGGTCCCCCGAAACAATACCAAGTACAACCATTCCGACGCACGCTATCATACCAATTATTGATGCCAAATCCATTATATTCACCTGCCCTAATTCTGTTTTTTTAATTGCAAAATTCTGCAATTTACTTCATCTTGTATATTTTAACATATATATACAATTTTCGCTATTGTTTTTATGGTTTTTTTAATATTTTTTGTAACAAATTCACTATATCCGCACTAACAGGATATAAAGGCTTGGATTCCCAAGCCTTTATATCCTGATATTTTCTATTCATTATCTCTTAAGACTTAATAACTCTTCAAGCATTGCATCAGAAGTTGTAATTATTCTCGAATTAGCCTGGAAACCTCGCTGTGTGACAATCATATCTGTAAACTCTGTTGACAAATCCACATTCGACATTTCAAGTGTTCCAGCCGAGAACTTCCCACCTGTAGCTGTAATGTCCTGACCAATTCCATTAAATTCTCCCGAGTTAAGTGTGGCAGCAAACATATTCTCACCAACTTTTTCGAGACCTGACGGGTTCTCAAAGGTTGCAACTGCAAGCTGTCCGATAACTTCGTTGTCACCATTATCATAAGCAGCTACCACCTTACCATCTGTCTGGATACCAACACTTATCATAGTACCTACCGCCTTACCGGCTCCCATACCATTACTGTCACCTCTTATCGGATCAAGTGTTGTCTCACTACCATAGGAAGTTATTGACGAAAAATCAACAGTCACAGGCGATGAGAATGATTCTTTTCCACCAAGTGTAAGTACTGCCGTCTTCTCTGCATCTGCTGCGATAACACCTGTAACAGGATCAAATGTAATTGTTGCGTCCATTTCAGCCGTCAATCCCTCAACTAATTTGTTTCCACTATACACACCTGTTGCCGTAGCTGTATATTCAGAATCAGATGTCTTTGTTACCTGAACCTGAACTTCATACTTATATCCCAGGTTATCATATACCGGAATAAACGTTGTAACAGGTAATCCGTTTGCAAAGTTTGAATCCTGTGCATTTATATTACCTCTGTATGTAGCGTTAGTCGTAACAGCAGGTGCTGTATTCTTAAACTGGCTTCCATATATAGAAATAGGTCTTATCTGGTCTGTTCTTAACGCATCTCCCACCTTTTCAATTGTATATCCCATTACATACGCACCAGACTGTGTAACAAGATTACCCTGTTCATCTGTTGTGAAGTTACCTGCTTTTGTAAAATAATTGTTACCGGCACTTCTTACAATAAAAAACGAATCTCCGTTTATTTTTAAATCAAACGGGGCACCTGTTGACTGCGTACCACCTTCACCTGTTATATCTACCGAAATAGAGCTGAGCGCCGAACCAAGACCTATCTGTTTAGCATTCTGACCACCAGTCTGTGTCTCTGCATTTGGTCCTGACGCCACCTGCGTAGTCTGATAGAATAACTCGCTAAAAGATACTCTCGATGCCTTAAATCCTACTGTGTTAACATTTGCGATATTGTTACCAATAACATCCATCTTTGTCTGGTGAATCTTAAGTCCTGAAACACCAGAATATAATGATCTCATCATAATTAACGACCTCCTAAATACCTGCCGTATATGTCTTATCTGTCAGTCAAAGACAATAGCTTCCATAAAGGTCCAGCTATATAATTACGGCTCCGTCTATATTTGTATAAATATTATCTTTGCTCTCACTTTGATCCATAGCAGTTATTACCGTTCTATTCTTTACATTCACAATAAAAGCCATATCATCCATCAATACAAGCGATTCATTTATGCCCTTTGCATCTGCTTTTTTTGTTCCCTCCAAAAGTCTGTCCATCTGTTCATCTGTAAGACTTAAATGTCTGTCTGCAAGTCTTTCTCCTGCATGCTTTGAAAACTTTAATTTGCTTTCGAACACCTCTGCAAACGATACATTTTGCGAACTCTTTTGAATATCATTGCTTTTACCGTTCAATAACTGATCAGTAACCTGCTCAATAGATGTAAATGAACCATTAATCCTCATATCCACGCACTCCCTTGCCATGAAAAAATTAATTATTCTTCTTTACCTGCGTTTTCCTTTTCATCCAAAATCGACTCTAAATACTTGACATCTATAACAGTATCAAGATCCTCATAGTTGTATGTCTGACCATTTATTCCAAGATATGCCTTGCCATTCTTCATCTCCACATAATCTACGCATCCTGCTACTGTTGTAGTAGTAACTGCTCCTGTCGAACTTCCAACTTCCATAATAACAGTCTTTCCTACCAAGCTGTACGCATTGCTGTTATTAAATGCTGTGTTCAAATTCTGCATCTCTTCCAGCGAAGAAAACTGAGCAAGCTGACCAATATACTCTGTATCAGATGATGGATTTAACGGATCCTGGTACTCCATCTGTGTACATAGCAACTGTAAAAATGCATCCTTTCCAAGTGAATCAGTCCCTTTTGTATCAGGCTTTGCATTCGTTGGTGTTGACGTGTATTCAAGCTTGCCATCTACTATGTTTGCTGATAATCCCATTGTCTCATCTCCTTTCTTATGCCATCATACTCATTGTACTGCCTTTTGCTCTAAGCAACTCTTCGTCATCCTCTTCATTAATGGGAGTTACTCCATTAATTTCATCAAGTTCTTCTTTGCTGATATGCTTCTTCTGTTTGTGTTGCTCTTCACCGTTGTTATTCTCATCAAGGTTCTGATTAAACTCTCTGCTTCCAACAGTCACCTCTATTGCTTCCACCTTGACTCCCTGACTTTCAAGTGTCTCCTTAAGCTGTGTAACCTGGCTTTCGATAGCTTCCTTAACAGCTTCATTCTGAGCCATAATGTTCGCAGTTACTGTTCCACCCTTCGATACTATCTGAAGATTAATTCTTCCTAAGTGTTCAGGATTAAGCTGCATCTCCATTGATGTCATATCAGGCTTTACTGTTGTCCTTATTTCATCAACTATCTGTCTTATAATCTCTTCCGGCTTTACATCAAGTTCTTCTGTGACAGCCTCAAGATTAACATCTTTGATAGCTTCCGAAAAATTCTGGGCTAATGAATTTCCTTCAAATGAGTTGTCACTGTGTTTGTCAATTTCACTTTTTACCTGTGTTGAGGCGGTGCTTATACTCTGTTCACTAACAGGCACTTCTACCTTAGCAGATGCCACACCTGTCTTTGAATAGCCTGTCTCTTCGGTTCTATTCACTTCGTAGACTTTCTTAACATTCTCAGTCATCTCAGGTTCAAGTATCTCTGCCACTTCAGAATCTGTAAATAACCCCGTCAACTCTTCCCTTGAAATGCCCTTATCCTCAATAAATGTCTCGATTATTTTATCGACATTTGCAGTGATTTTCTTTAACACTTCAGGCATCTTAGGATCCAAAAGCAAATCCGTTACATTTTCATTATCAGTGAGTGTTGCTGCCAATTCAGCAACCTTGCCATTTTGGGTTAAATCTTCTACCGAAAAGCCCAACTCTTTAATTGAGTCAACGACTTCTTCAGGTGTTTTTTCAAGTACCTGCGCAACTACATCAATTATCTGTTTCACCACTTCCATAAGCTCTGCTGCTATCTGAACAATATCTTCCTCAGATATCTCACCACCGGTTGGTGATTTTTCAATGGCAGACGGTTTGATGCTTTGCTCAAACAAATTCTTAATCTCTTTTGATTTCTCTGATTCAAACTTGTCAGAACTCTTTGTTTCCTTAGAAGCATTTTCAATCTTTGAGATTATGTTATCGAATGAACCATTTGTTTTTTCAGGCTTAACCTTGTTATTTCCGGCATCTGATAAATTCTTCACTGTAAGAAAATCATTATTATTTACTGCTGCGTTTACCATATGTCTCCTCCTTTCTTCAAAAAATATATATTTTAAAATCTGTTAGATTTTAAAATCGATTATTCTTTTGGAATCAACAATTTAGTAAGCTTCGCTGCGTAATTCGCATCCTTTTTACTTACCTCTTCAATTATCGAAGCTCTATTAGCTGTCTTCATACTTCTAAGTATATCTACAACCATATCCATATCGCCACTCATCTCTATAAAAATAGCTGCTGCGGCTGACGGCTCCATCTTTGCATACGATTCAGCCTGTTCCATAAACGCCTCCTGGTATGCATATTTCTCAACCGCCTCCTGATATAATTCTTCTGCCTTCTCAGGATTAATCGACTGATAGTATGTTATGTAATTCTCATAGTCAATCGCAGCATCTGAAAAGACTACCTCATCGTAAAATTTCGACTTCAAGGTTTCAAATTCTTTTTGATTATTCTCAAACACCTTAAGTCTGTCTACTTCCTTTTGGAGTTCCTCTTTCTCATTGGATAATTTCTCTGATTTCTCTGTAACGTCTCCGAGCTGAACTTCTAATTCCTTTATATAAGTGATTGCATCTGCGAGACTCTTGTATGGATAATCTTCTGATTCGTTGTTCTGTCCTGCCGGATCATCAGGCAGAATCTTATTAATCAATGGTACATCCTTTAAGACCGGTTTAATCTTACTTCCAAAGCCACCTACATCAATCTTTATTAAAATCGCTATTATCGCCAGCCATATAAGTACTATCACTATAATAATTGCTATCGATAACAGTTTATTCTCTTTTTTTTCTTCTCCTAATCCTAAATCAGATATACCATCCTTATCTTTATTCTTCTTAGCCATTTTGTCACCTTTTAGTTATCATCTTCGTTTTTAAACCTAAAGCTTACCAGTTCATCTATCTCTTTTTTCTCACTATCATCGAGTTCTGATAAAAATTCCCCAAACGCTTTCTCTCTAAGCTTTTCATGCGTCTTTCTGTCAACCATTACATCACTTAGCTTTTTTCTCGTTTTATCCACCTTAATCTGTGCATTTTTTATCTGAACTGCCTGGCTTTTTGCCTGTTCTTTCTTTATCTCTATTGCCTGTGAACACCTTCTAAGTTCTGTAATATTCACACTGCCTTCCCTCATAGAACGAATTTCATCCTGATATCTATTTATATCGGCACGAATCGCATCTAGCTTTAACTCTTCCTGACGCAATTCTTCATTTGCCTGTGCATATTCTGATTTTGCCTGAGTTTCAAGATTGTATTTTATATTCAATATATTCTGCATTTTATAATTGAATTTTGCCATCTTTTATTCCCCGTCATTCTTCGAATATATTCATAAGCATCTGAATCTCTTCGTCAAAAGAGAATTTTTCATGAGTTTGCTGCATTAAAAAATCATTTACCTCGTCTATCTTTGAAATCGCATAGTCAATATTTTTATTTGAACCACTCTTATATGCTCCAATATTTATTAAATCCTCTGCCTCACTGTATGTAGCTAAAACATTTTTCAGCTTACCTGCAGCCTCCTTATGTTCATTTGTTGCAATAGAACTCATTACTCTGGAAATACTTTGTAATATATCAATTGCGGGATAATGATTTTTATGTCCTAATTTTCTTGACAGCATAATGTGTCCGTCAAGAATACCCCTGGCTGTATCTGTAATTGGCTCATTAAAATCATCACCATCTACAAGCACAGTATATAGACCTGTTATCGAGCCTTTCCCCGAGTTGCCGGCTCTCTCTAAAAGCTTCGGCATCTCGCTGTATACACTTGGCGGATATCCTCTTGTTACAGGAGGTTCCCCTGAAGCAAGCCCAATCTCTCTTTGTGCCATGGAAAAACGTGTCAGGGAATCCATCATTAAAAGAACATCTTTCCCCCTGTCTCTGAAATACTCTGCTATCGCTGTAGCTGTCTTTGCAGCTTTATTTCTAATAAGTGCCGGCTTATCCGATGTTGCCACTACAACAATGCTTCGTTTCATTCCTTCTTCGCCAAGGTCGCGTTCAATAAATTCACGTACTTCCCTTCCTCTTTCTCCTATAAGTGCTATAACATTGATATCAGCCTTTGTATTTCTTGCAAACATACCCAGAAGTGTACTCTTACCCACACCACTACCTGCAAAAATACCAATTCTCTGACCTTTTCCAACTGTTATAAGTCCATCTACCGCCTTTACGCCAAGTGGTAAAACTTCACTGATTATATTTCTTTGCAACGGGTCCGGTGCCTTCTCATCAACCGGATAAGCATGTGACGTAATTATCTCTGAGTCGTCTAATGGTCTTCCCAGCCCATCCAATGTCTTTCCAAGAAGTGCTGAACCTACATTTATCTGCAACGGCATAGATGTATTTTCAACTGTGCTTCCAGGTCCGATACCATCAATGCTATCAAATGGCATAAGTAATATTCTTTTATCCTTGAAGCCCACCACTTCTGCCATTACAAACCGGTTCTCATCTTCTTTTGATATGATTTTGCACACATCATTAAGATTGGCGTCAGGTCCAACAGATTCTATCGTCAACCCAACAATTTTTACAACCTTACCCATTTTCTTTACAAAACTTTTTTCACTTAATTTAAGGTATTTCTTTAAATCAATTTCTGGCATTGTCATCTCCAATTTCTATTTCATCAACACATGATAACATCTTTAATGTTCTTGCCAGATTCTTTAGCTGAACATCAAGACTGCAATCATATATTCCGCTGTCGCTTTCTATTACACATTGAGCCTTTTCAAGCAATGGTTCTTCAACTATTTCTATCTGAACCTTCTTTGAAACTGCTCCGTATAATTTTTCTCTGTTTGCTGATAAAGTCTCGTAATCCTGTGGTGATACTTTTATCAGAAATTCCTTACTAATCTCTGCTTTCATCAACACATCGTTAACAAGACTTACAAGTACATTCTCATCCTCCTGCTTTAAGACATAGGTAACGCTTTCGAATACTTTCAAAATAGTACTTACAAGTTCAGGCTCTATATTAGCTACCTGTCTGTTATACTCAGCATTAAGGCGTTCTCTTTCAGCTTCAAGTTCAGCCTTTAACTGTTCATATTCTTCTACAGCCTGCTGTTTTCCTTCTCTATAACCCTGTTCTCTGCCTGCTTCTGAGGATTCCTGTTTTAATATATCTGCTTCTTCTTTTGCACGATTTATTATCACCATTGCATCTTCATTTGCCTGCTCAATTATCTTGTTGGCCTGAACTTTTACTTCTTCTTCATCATAATCAGAAACCAACTCTTCTACTTCTTCTATCTGAAGTCCGGCAACAAAACCATCGTCACTACTAATCGGATGATTTTCCATTTCCCGCTGTAGCTTCGCTATTTTCTCCGAAATCATTGCATTGTAGTCAATTATTTTTGCTTCAGAGTTCACATTTGAATAATATTGAGGTTTCAATAAATTAGACAACTATCTCGTCACCTCCACCTCTGGCAACAATTATCTCTCCAGAGTCTTCTAACTTTCTAATAATATTAACAATCTTCTGCTGTGCTTCTTCAACATCCTTCATACGTACAGGACCCATGAAGTCCATATCTTCTTTAATCATAGTTGCAAGACGACTTGAAAGGTTGTTAAAGATAACATTCTGAACTTCTTCTGCCGCTGCTTTAAGAGCAACTCCGAGATCATTATTATCAACATCACGAAGAACTCTCTGGATAGTCTTATCATCAAGCGAAAGAATATCTTCGAATACGAACATCTTTCTCTTGATTTCTTCTGCAAGTTCCGGTTCTTCGATTTCGAGATTTTCCATAATATGTTTCTCTGTACCTCTGTCAACAAAGTTAAGAATTTCAACGATAGCATCAACACCACCGACAATTGTGTAATCCTGATTAACAAGTGAAGCAAGCTTTCTCTCAAGTATCTTTTCAACTTCTTTGATTACATCTGGTGATGTTCTATCCATCTGAGCAATACGCTTTGCTACATCAGCCTGCTTATCAAGTGGCAATGATGCAATAATCTGTGATGCCTGTGCTGATGGCAGGTATGACAAAATAAGCGCTATTGTCTGAGGATGCTCGTCCTGAATAAAGTTAAGTAACTGCGATGCATCTGTTTTTCGTACAAATTCAAACGGTCGAACCTGCAGCGATGCAGTAAGCCTCCCTATAACATCCTGTGCCTTATCAACACCAAGAGCTTTTTCAAGAAGTTCTTTTGCATATCCGATACCACCTTCAGCAATATACTGCTGTGCAAGACATATTTCATAGAATTCATTTAAAACTTCATCCTTTGTCTGTGGCGATACACTCCTTGTGTTCGCTATTTCCAAAGTAAGATCTTCTATTTCATCTTCTTTTAGATGCTTAAATATTTTTGCTGACATTTCAGGTCCAAGTGAAATTAACAGTACTGCCGCCTTCTGGATTCCTGATATTCCTCCAGAGTTACCTGATGATGCCTGTCCATAATTTTTAGCCATCTTTAACCCTCTTTTCTAATCCCAATCATCCTCTAGCCAGTTACGAAGCAATAACGCAACTGCTTCCGGACTTTCTTCCACGAATTTCTCTATAGCTTTTCTTGTCTCTGACTTCTCGTTCAAATCAATATCTTCAACCGGCTGTTCTGATGTTGTTGAAGCTAATAACTGCTCTACAGACAGCTCCGGTTCCTGTTCAATTATTTCTACAGGTCTTGTACTCTTATATACAACAAATGCTAACATTGCCAAAATCACAATTGCAAACACATATGGGACATAATCCATTACATTTGAAGGAGTAGTTGCCGCGTCCACAAACTGTGGAATTTCATAAGCTACAAATGTAATATTTTCCTCATCAAAACCTGTTGCATCTGCAATCAATCCAATGATTTTGTCTAAATTCTCATCTGTTGGTGTCACATCAACATTAGCTGCATTCTGTGCTTTGTACTCTTCCCAGCTAAGATCCTCTAACAATCCAAGTTCTTTTACTTTTTCTTCTTCGTATACCACAATTGTGCTGGCCGCTATCGCTACGCTTGAACTTTTGTAGTCAATTTTTCCGATTTCCTGTGTCTTTGTCTCTTTGATTGTATCAACAGCGTATGTATACTTCTTGAGTGTATATGTACTGCTTGAGCCTTCGCCTGTGCTGATTTCGTATGTAACATCCTCATCATTGGAATCTGTTCCGGGAATTCCACCTGCGCCGTTCTGACCGGTTGAATTAACTTCATATGATGTCTGATAAGGGCCTTGTTCTCTTCCCTCACCCACCTGATATTGTGTGCTCTCTGTCACATCAACATCAAAGTTCATATCAAGAAAAGGTGACACTTCAACGGTCTGATATAATTCAGCCGCATCAAAAAGCTTCTTGATATTAGTGATTACAGTATCCATAGCTACTTTTCGCATCTCATTCTTATTGCCACCACCAACATAACTGTCAGTATCATTGTATTCTGTTCCTCTGAACAGACAATTTCCCTGAGTATCAATAATTGTAATCGAGCCTGTGGTATCGTTACCAAGACCTGTCGCAACCCACTGTGCAAGGTTTGCTGCCACATCTGATGATATGCTGTTCTTAAGTTTAAGTGTAATACTTGCCGAAGATTCTTCGTCAGATTTAAGTACGCTAAGCTTACTTGATGGAATCTTCAGCCATACTGCTGCTGATTTAACATAATCAAGACTTTCTAATGATATTCTAATCTTATCTTCTAAATAAGCCTTGTATTTTTTCTCTTTATCCGCCTCTGTCTGATCAAATCCACCATCAAGTGCGTCTGATAAAGAATATCCCTTTGCCATAACACCCTCTGTGGAAATAGCCATTTCAGCTTCAATCTTGTCTTTCTTATCAACTGATACCACCCATGTATCTGAAATCTTGTATGCTATTCCTGCCCCTTCAAGACAAGATCTCACAGACGCTGCCGTGTCAGCTGATTCACACTGAACCAATGTCACATATGTAGTCTTGTTAAGTGTCAAATACAAAATAGCAAACGCTATCAGCAGTACACCTACCACACTGAATATTATCGTCTTTTGTTTTTTATTGTATTTATTCCAAAGCTCTATAACTTTTTCCTGTGCTTTTTTTACCTGTTCATCCATGAACTCTACTCCCTATATACGATTATATTTGGATATTCATTATCTCCTTATATGCAGATATCAACTGATTCTTAACAGCTACAGTATACTGTAGTGACAACTGTGCCTTTTGCATCGCTATCGCTAAATCATGGGTATTTTCCGAATAGCCCATAGCAAAATTCATCTGTGCAGTGTCTGCGTTATTTGATAATGTATTTGTCTCTTCTAACATCTGAACTGCCGAATCAAGCACTGATGAAAAAGCTTTTGCACTTTCTGTTTCCATTGCCTTTGTATCGGAACTCGCCCCTTGTACTCCTGCGGCATTTAATGCCTTATCGGCATATTGACCTGCATATTTACTTATTGATGCTGCTATATCCGTCATGTCTTTCCTCTCATTCTAAGTATTTATTACTTGCCTATTTCTAATCCCTTTAATGCCATTGATTTACTTGCACCAAATGCGGTAACATTAGCCTCATATGCCCTCGATGCATCAATCATATTCGTCATCTCTGTAACAACGTTAACGTTTGGATATGATACATATCCATTCTCATCTGCATCAGGATGTGATGGGTCATACTTCTTTACCAGTGGTGTCTCATTGTCCTTAACAATTGCTGACACCTTAACACCAGAGCCAACATATCCCTGCGCTGTAAGTAATGTATCACTAAATGTCTTCGCGCCCTTTTCCGTAAATACAACTGTTTTTCTCACATATGGCTTACCATCTCCGGTATTAGTAGTATTAACATTGGCTATATTTGATGCTATAGTATCAGATCTAAGCCTCTGTGCAGTCATACCTGATGCACTTATATCAAATGATGTAAATAATCCCATTAGCTCATCCCTTCCTGTCTACACAAATCTATATCAGCTTGTTGTAAGTGCTGTCTTAATCATAGAAAACTGATGTGAAATACTGTCTAAAACCGCATTATACTTAATCTGGTTAGATGCAAGTTCCACATTCTCTGTGTCTATATCGACGTTATTTCCGTCCAATCGATATGATAAATCAGACATATCTGTATACGATGTCGACTGTAAATGACCAAGTTCTACATCTGCAACCATATCTGCTAATGTGTTTGATTCTGCTCCTGCAAGCTCTTCCTGAAGATATGCCTCAAAAGCGACATCCTTTCTCTTATATCCCGGAGTCTGTGCATTAGCAATATTCTCTGATATTACCTGATTTCTGAGCGCTCCTGCATCTGCTGCCTTATCAAGCACATTTATGTAATTGTATATGTTCGAATTAACCATACAAAAACCTCTCTTCCTTTGATAAACAGAAAAACTGCCCCCATAGATGCAAATCCGTTTGCATTATTGAAGACAGTATCAAATCCGTTTTGCCCACGTAATTTATTTTAATATATATCGACATTTTTTTCAACAACTTTATGGTATATTAACAGTTTTTTAACAATATATTTCGCATAAATAAGCGAGTATTCAATATATTAAATTGTTAGCTATTGGGCTTAATTTCCGCGACATATCCGCATTGTTCATCTGAACATACGGCTTTATTTCCTTTTCTAACCATATATTGACCACATTCCGGGCACTTATCTTTAAGTGGAATCTGCCATGACATAAAATCACATTCTGGATTGTTCTCACATCCATAATACTTGCGTCCTTTTTTAGTCTTCTTAATAACAACATCCTTGCCACACTTTGGACACTCCACTCCTATTTTTTCAAAATATGGCTTTGTGTTCCTACATTCCGGAAAGCCCGGGCAGGCTAAGAACTTACCATGTGGTCCGTATTTGATTACCATTTTTCTTCCACACAAGTCGCAGTCAACGTCTGTTTCTTCATCTCTTATCTCGATTTTCTCAATCTCCTCTTCTGCCTGTTTTACAGCAATCTCAAGATCAGGATAAAAGTTTCTTACAACTGTTTTCCATGGCACAACACCTTCTTCTACCTTATCAAGCAATGATTCCAGGTTTGCAGTAAAACTTGAGTCAACTATAACGCCAAACGAACTCTTCATTATATCATTTACCGCTTCGCCTAATTCAGTCACATATAGATTCTTGTTCTCTTTTGCAACATATCTTCTGGCGATAATTGTTGTAATTGTAGGGGCATACGTACTGGGTCTGCCTATTCCCTGTTCTTCCATTGCTTTAACAAGTGCTGCTTCAGTAAAGTGTGCCGGTGGCTGTGTAAAATGCTGTGTACAGTCAAACTCTGAAAACTTAAGTTCTGTACCTTTTTCAAGCTTATTAAGTACCATATTCCCTGCTTCTTCTTTATCGTCCTCACTGATATATACAGACATAAAACCGTCAAATGCGATTTTTGATGCAGCTGCAGTAAATAAATAAGCTCCACCTTTTATCTTTACCGATATAGTGTCGTATTTGGCATTACTCATTCTGCTGGCAGTAAATCTCTTCCAAATAAGCTGATATAATCTAAACAAATCTCTTGGCAGCTGGTCTTTGACCTGTGCCGGTGTGATTGAGATATCTGTCGGTCTTATAGCTTCATGAGCATCCTGTATCTTTCCTTCTTTTTTTGTCTTTTTGTCCTCATCAATCAAATATTCTTTGCCATAGTTCTCTGAAATGAATTCTTCCGCCATCACTTTAGCTTCATCAGAAATACGTGTAGAATCAGTTCTCAAGTATGTAATCAAACCAATTGTTCCCCTTCCTTTGATATCTACACCTTCATATAACTGCTGTGCAAGTCTCATAGTCTTCTGTGTAGCGAAATTCAGTGATTTTGACGCTTCCTGCTGCAGTGTACTGGTTGTAAAAGGAAGCGGACTCTTCTTTGTTCTCTCTCCATGCTTTACATCGCTGACTTCGTACTTTGCCTTCTTCAAATCAGACATAATCCTGTTAGCCTGCTCTTCATAAGTTATAGCAATTTTCTCAGAGGTATTACCATAGAATTTTGCAACTAATGGCTTCTTCTGTCCAGGCATATCAAATAAAGCATTCAAATTCCAATATTCATCCGGTATAAATGCGTTAATCTCTTCTTCTCTGTCACAAATCATTCTAAGTGCTACAGACTGAACTCTTCCTGCACTCAGACCTCTCTTAACCTTTGCCCAAAGTACAGGACTTATGCTGTATCCAACCATTCTGTCAAGAATTCTTCTTGTCTGCTGTGAGTCCACAAGATTCATATCTATCTCTCTTGGGTTCTTTAGAGATGCCTTTACAGCATTCTTTGTTATCTCATTAAATGTTATTCTCTTCATCTTCTTTGGATCAACCTTTAATGCGTTAACAAGATGCCATGAAATCGCTTCTCCCTCACGGTCCGGGTCGGTTGCAAGATATATCTTATCTGCTTTTTTTGCTTCCTTCTTAAGTTCTGCAAGTTTTTCTCCCTTACCTCTAATAGTAATATATTTAGGCTCATAATCATTCTCAATGTCAATTCCCATTGTACTCTTAGGTAAATCCCTAACATGTCCATTGGATGCAACTACGGTATAATTGCTTCCTAAAAATTTCTTGATTGTCTTAACTTTTGCAGGTGATTCCACTATCACAAGATAATTTGCCATAATATATACCTTCCTTATTTTTCTAAAATTATAACTATCCCTTGTTAATTTATATTCTTAACATAGTAACCTCTAACAGGTTCTACCACTAGATTTAACATCTCAAGATTTACTAACTTGTCAAAAATATATTCATAAGTTTCTCCAGTTTCTTCTATAATAGTGTGAATATTTTTTGGTAGTAAATCGAGACAACTATACACCACTTCCAAATCTTTTTCAAGTGCATATTTATTTTTTTTAGAAAATTTAAGAATCTCTCCATACTTTTGTTCCAGCTCAAATATAATATCTTCAGTATCCAAATATATACCTGCACCTGCCTTTATAAGATGATTACACCCTTCTGATAACTTATCTCCCAATCTCCCTGGCACTGCAAATATGTCTTTTCCCTGCTCCAAAGCATATTCAGCAGTTATTAAGGAACCGCTCTTTTCTCTTGCTTCCACAATAATGACAATATCTGAAAGTCCGCTGATTATTCTATTCCGCATCGGAAAACACCATTGCCTTGCTCTCATTCCAAGTGGATATTCAGAAATAACTGCACCATGTAACTGTATATTATCGTATAATCTTAGATTCCCGCTTGGATAACATATATCAACTCCATTGCCAAGTACAGCAAACGTAGTACCATCTCCATCTAACGCCCCCTGATGACTAAATGAATCAATCCCTGTAGCAAGCCCGCTTATTATCTGAACCCCTGCGGCAGACAACTCGCTGGCAATCTTTCTTGCAATCTGACCACCATATGATGAACAGCTTCTCGCGCCAACTATAGCTACTGAAGGAATATCCTCTCTATAAGCAACATCTCCTTTTATAAAAATCCCATATGGGCTATTATTTACATACTTTAGTCGCTCCGGAAATAACTCACTCTCCCTCGATATGTATGTACATCCTGCTTCACTTAACTTCAAGGTCTCTCTTTCAAAGGAATATTCTAATCTAAATCTGCAAAAACGCTGTATATCCTCATCTTCAAATATATTCAGTTCACTAAGTGTCTTATCACTGCTGTTAAACAGATTCCTGGGGGAGCCAAGAACTTTAATGGCAGCGTCTAACTTCTTTCTTCCTATATCTTGTAACAATGATAAACCTAATAAATATCTGTCATTCTCTCTTAATTCTACCTCCATCAAATCCCCCCTAATTGATAATCCTGTAGCCAATCGCTTCAATAATGTGACTCTCCTCTATACCTGAAGAACTGTCTATATCAGCAATCGTCCTCGCTACCTTTATAACCTTATAATATGTCCTAAGACTTAACTTCATACTATCGTAAGCCTTATCAAGAATATTTTTCGCTCCCTTTGTAATGTTACAGAATCTCTCAATATGTTCATTGTTCATATGACCATTATCCTTAATACTCACCTCACTAAATCTCTCTTCCTGAAGCTCTCTGACACGCATTACCGTCTCTTGCAATTCTGCGGATGTCTGTCTTCTCTTGTTCGAATTAATCTGTTCAATACTTGCCTTAACCACCTGAACGCATAAATCAATTCTCTCCATCACAGGTCCACTTATCCTACTCTGATACTTCGCAACCTCTAAATCTGTGCATGTGCATCTGTTTCTATCTGGAAAATATCCGCATCTACAGTTGTTCATAGCAGCTATGAATAAAAAATCCGCAGGAAATTTAGAATTCCCATTGCTCCTGACCACATTAATAATCTTCTCTTCTAAGGGTTCTCTCAGCGATTCTATAACCTCTCTTCTGAATTCAGGGATCTCGTCCATAAAAAGAATCCCTCTATGTGCCAGAGTTACCTCTCCCGGCTTGGGGTAACGTCCGCCTCCTGTGAACGCTTGCAATGTAACTGTATGATGCGGTGCCCTAAATGGTATATTATCTAAAATATCCTTGCTAAACATTCCGCATACACTATGTATAGTGGCAATCTCCAGTTGCTCTTCACTGGTTAAAGGCGGCATAATACCTCTAATACTCTTCGCTAACATAGATTTGCCTGCACCTGGTTCTCCCATCAGCAATACATTGTGATTACCACATGCTGCAATTAATAGCGCCCTCTTTGCAGCCTCATTACCTATAATAGTCGATATATCAATATCTGCTTCCTGCTTATCCAAAACATCACTGGCACATCTGTAGCTAATAGCAGCTTTTTCTCCCTTTAATATCATAATTGTATCATCAATATTACCGGTAATATATATATTAATCCCTTCTATCATAAGAGATTCATCCAGATTCTCTTCCGGAATAATATAATTCTTATATCTATTACGCTTTCCCTCTAAAAGAATTGGCAAAACTCCATTAATCCCGTTGACACTTCCATCAAGTCCTAATTCACCCATAATAATTGTATTCTCAAGAAAACTATACTCTTCATTCGTAAGTTCTACAGCTCCGGATGCGATTAGCAGACCAACAGCTATAGGAAGGTCATAGCCTGTTCCCTCCTTCCTGACATCAGCCGGCATAATACTAACTGTAACTCTTGCCGGATTTATAAAATATCCGCTATTCCTAATAGCAGTTCTGACCCTCTCTCCTGATTCCTTAACCTCTGAGGACAATAATCCAACCATAGAGAAATATGGTAATCCTCCTGATACATCAACCTCAACGTCTGTCATAACCCCTGACACTTCTGACACAGATCCACTCTTAACCTTACAATACAAATATATACTCCTTCTCTCTTAATTATATATTTCAGTATATATATAATATATTAATTCTTGTAGTGTTGTCAATATATTTTTTATTTTTTTGAAATAATAATTACATAAAAAAATGCTACTACGTATTTCTACATAGTAGCATTTTTTTTACTAGTTAAGATTGAATAATGATCTAAATCCAACTCTTGCAACTGCTGTTTTTGTAATACCTTCTACGTTAACATTTGTGCTCTTTGGAATATCAGTAGCTGTTACAGCAATTCTATATTCGTTAAAGAATTCCTTTACTAAATCCTGAACTTCCTGTCCGTAGCTTCCCTGTGCACCGTTCTTTGTATAAGCACCATCAACTAATGCATATGTATCAGATATATTATGTATCTGACAATATAGATTTGCAAGATCTACATATGATAATGTGAACTTCTGTTCAGCTCTATTCTTAATAGTCTGTTCGTTCATATTAATGTATATCTGACCCTTGCTGTCCATCATATAATCTGATGGTATATCCTTATCCGGATTATTGATAAGAATATCCTCTGATGCGTCATATCTGATAGCATCCTGACCATTCTTGTCATCTCCTGCAGGATTTCCATTAGAATCAAGATTAATCTTGTCAAAGTAAATCTGAACCTTACTAAATGCACCTTCGGCATTCTTCTTTCTATCAACGTCACTAATTCTAAATCTTACATCTACACAGATATCAGTATCATATGTGTAAATAACCGATTCATCTGTTGTATTAGATTCTCTGTTTGTAAACGTTATCTCAGGACCATAGTTACCAGCCTTGATAGCTGCGATTACAGTGTTAATGAATAACTTCTTTTCTTCATCTGTATAACCGCCTGCATGACCGGCACCTGTGTATGTAACATTACCTTTTGAGTAAATGTAGTAGTTATTAGCTCCATCACCGTTATTTGCCTTATACATACTCTGGTTGTTGCCTGAAGCGTTGAGTGTATACCATACTGTTGTATCCTCATCCTCAAGATTCAATGCTAAATACTGGAAGTGAGTCTTAGCTGTTGGAAGAGTCTCATCAAGCACGTATGGATACATTGTAAGCTGACCTTCATTGATACGTCTAATCTTCTGTGTATGCATAAATGATTCACTATATGAATCCCAACCAATCCAGCTTCCACCTTTACCGAAATCAGTTTTGTAAAGCGGTTTTCCCGAACCATTATTTCCAGTCCAGGTCCAGATTGTTATACCTTCCGTAAATCCTCTGAAATCCTTCTGATCAGTTGTGCCTGTATATAATCTTGCATTATATACCGCTCTGCTGTAGTATGGGTTCAAATCATACTGGCTCTCATTGTAGCTTAATGCCTCCTGTTCCGATATAGGAGTCTTAGCACCATTCTTAAGGTACGCATATGTAAATGCCTTTGGAGAATATGTGGCACCATATACATCCATACCAAGCATATCTCTCATATACGCTGTAGTATACTTAGCAAAGTTGTACATATTATCTTCATTATCACTTGAAGTCACTCTTGTATCCTTTGTGTTATTTGACGTACTTACATAATCCATAACTGTTGTTATATATGAAGCATTATCATGTGCAAAGAATAATGAATGTCCTGCCTCAACAAAATATCTGATATTCTGTAAACAGTAAATATTATTCAAATCCATACCCTGATATGAATCACAGTAACCAAATACAAGCATATCAAATTCCTTATCATATCTTTCAGAATCTGAACTAACACTTGAATCGAAGTATTTAACCTTTAACACTGAATTACTTGAATTGAATTCAACATCTTCAGTCATTGTTCCCCAGGCACCTTTTCTTGGGAAATCTTTATAGTTTACAGTAGTTATCTTAATATTGTATTCAGGTATCAATCCCGCATTCTGATATGAATTAATTACATCCGCAAAATTCATAGTAAGATTTTCATTTTTAACCCATAATACTTCAATATCCTTCTTTGTAGGATTACCTTCTGTATCGACCTTTTCAAAAGCAGAAAAACCGGTATACACAAAATGGTTCTTTGGGTTAGTCTTACTGTATGCCTCAATCCTCCATGGAACAAAGCCATCCATTGTTCCATCGTTCCCTGCCGGCCAGTTACCTTCCATAGTAATCATTTTGCCCTTGTAGTTAAAGTCTACTTCTGGGTCAATTTCAACTGTGTTCTCTTCACTGAATCGTCCTGAACCAGATTTATCGATATACATCTGGAACTCGAAGTTTTCTTCAAGCCAATCCATCTCAACATCAGAAGTAAGCTTTAATAAAACCTGATATCTGGAATAATCTGTTGTACCATACTTAATTGTATTACCAACACTTCCTGAAGAGAGTATATTACCATTCGAATCCTTATTGTACTCAATAGGTCCGGATACATAATCAAATGTTACTCTTACATTACGTTTAGTAGCAAATTGTAATCCACCTTCAAATTTATTAGATAAATCATCAGGATTGAGACCGTTTCTTGCATACTTAACATTTACAAGGCTTGCGTATTTTCCGCCATCGTCAAATACCTTATTGCCGTTCCTGTCTAATCCTGTATATGCATTCATAGACGAATTGTATCCAAGTGCCTTGGCATCCTTTATAAAGTTATATAACTTACTGTCCTTATCAAGATATGTCCACTCTGCTACATTAGAGTTAGTTCTGTCACTTCCGTCTTTGTAGTTGTCAGAGTTAATAAGCTCATCAACCATAAGAATTGGGAAACCGGCTTTAAGATATTCCATAAGGTCATCATATCTCTTCATTGTGATATCATTACCAATTACTCTTGTAGTAGTTCTTGAATTTACCACCGCATATGTCTTATTCTGGTCAATATCATCTCCATATGGCTCTGTAAAGTATTTCTTCCATACTTCACTTTCTTTCTTAGGATTATACTTAATACTACCCCAAGAATAATCAGATCCTGAATAAGTACCACCTATTACCTGATAATCATCTACCGCTGTACCTCTCATAAACTTATGAGTATCGAATATATCACCAATTCCTGTATAAACATAACCGTTCATAGATGAATCATTGTATATTGTTCTGTAAACTCCGGATTTCTGTTCACGGTTCATATAACCAGACTTAACACCAAAGTATATAAGGTCAAAGTCTGCTGTTAAATCTCTGTCTCTTGTATTAAACTCTTTTACGCTGATTGATGTGACATTGAAGTAATCCTTGTAATTGTTTTTTGTCATATCAGAATAGTCAATTCTTAACCAGTCAGCTAACAATTTAGCACCCTCATATGAATTTAATTCAAAATCACCTGAACCTGCCTGTACCTCTAATACATTCATTGGATAATTCTGAAGCTCATTGACATACATATTCATAACATATTTAACAATATTACCAAGTGTCTTGGTACTGCCATTAACAGTCATTACATCTTTTGTAGCTTCAATTGCATCCCATTTTGTTAATCCATATCCAATCATACCTTCATTAGTGTAGTTAAAGTCACCTCTGGATATGAATTTGACACCATTAAAGCAAATATCTTCGCCATATAAATATGTTCTGTTATATAGTCCATTAGTTGATATATTACTGGTATTATTTGTAAATGTAACAAAACTCCACTTATCAGTATTCTTATATACACCTTCATCAGTGATATCATTTAATATTGTTTTAACCTTTGATGCTGACAATTTATTACTTGATCTCAATTTGATTAATAATAATGACTTGTATACATTATTATCTGCATGAGCATCCTGTTTGTTCACATTATCCCACATCCAGTCATTGCTATCAATAGTACCAATATTTGAAATAATCTTACCTGATGCTATCAAACCACTGGTAGCATTTTCAGCATACTGTACCAATGTCTTAGCAACTTCCCATGAAGTGAAATCATATGATACTTCTGAATCTAATACATAATATTTCTCATTAGCTTTAGCAATAAATGATTCTATCTTCTCATCCGATACTACTGAATGACCATATACAAAATCCTCACCGAAATTTGTATCAGCGACTACAGCTTCAACTGATTCGAATACCTTAGCTTCGTCTGCTACTACTAACCAGTATTCTTTTTTATCCTCAGTAATCTCAGGAATTACAAACACTTCCTGCTGATCGTCACCATTCTCATCTTTGTATGTTACACATACTACATAATCTGTTGCCTCCTTTAAAGATAATGCAACTCTGTAGTAATCATTTGAATCACTTTCATACATCATACTATATGTATCTTCTACTACATATATATCTGACTCTTCCTCTGACGATGATTCCTCCTCTACCGCTGATTCCTCTGAAGATTCTGTACTAGCATCCTCAACCTTCTTAAGAATATTAAAATCAACAAGTGAAATATTTTTCTTAGAAGTTCTAAAATGAGCTACAAAATTAATATTTTCTGCATCATCATACTCAGGAGCAAACTCTTTAACAAATGATTCTGTCTCTTCACTCACTAATTCTTCTTTATAACATTCAATCAAATCCTTATCAAATGATTTGATATCTGCCTTTTCAAAATCGACTAAAGTTAATGTATCAGCAATAACCTGATTCTTTACTGCTGTCTCGATTTTTTCTTTTGCTGTTAGTTTCTCGCTTGTATTGACTTTTTCAACCAGCTTTAATACATCTGATTCCGAATTGAGTTTTTCAGAAGCTATTGCCTGAAGATATGCATTTAAGTTTACTTCCTTAAAACTGTCGAAATTACACTTTTTCATTAAAGCTTCATCAACATTTGCAATAGTCTCTTCTATTCCCTGTCCTGAACATGCGATAACCTTCGCACGGGCAGCTGAGCTTTCATTACCATTAATGTACTTAATAGCTGTGTTGATAGAAGATCTTCCAGAATACAATCCGTCCGGATCAATTCCTTCCAAATAAGATACATACTTATCAAAGTTCTCTTCAATGTACAAATTCATACCTGTTGAAGTGTCTACTAAATATGCTTCAATAAATGCTGTCCTTAAATCTTCTTTTTCACTTGCACTTAATTTCTTTCCTGCTGACGACTTAATTACTTCTATCGCGTCATTCTGAATCACATCGTTCTTCATAGCAATCAAAGTATTAATCTCATCAAGGTCTGAAATACTACCTTTCTCGGCATTTCTTAAGGCTTCGATATAAGCACCATGATTCCATGCATGATAGTCCTTTACTCCTGCAACTTCAAATACTGACTTAGTACTTGCTACTTTGCTGCCTGCTTCGGCTGCTTTTTTGAAATAACCTGCAATAGTCTCTTCAATATCATAAGCAGAATCCTTTCCGGCAGATTCTTTTATTAATCTGACAGCAACTTCTGATGCAGCTAATGTCTCATATGATATATCATCATAGTATTTACCAATCTCACCAGGCTGAATACCACTGTCACTTAATGTATTTGATTCAACATCATAATTCATAACCTGATCATAAAAATACAATACATTCGAATCATTTTCTTTAGCATTATTGATGTAAATCAAATCACTTTCATTAATATCTGACATTGTTACATCATTCGCCTGTTTTACTCTTATCTCGATATCTGAAACAATTTCATCTGAATCTGATTCTGCATCCACAGTATTAAGTGCACTTGCAAATACATTTTTGCTAAATGCATCATCTAACAAACTGCCTGTTACTTTGTATCCATCAGAAGTCTTTTTTACTTCCCAACCAGTGGCATTTGTAAATGCTGCAGATGATAAATCTGCTGGTCCGTCAGTTGGATAATTCTCGATTGCTTCCTTTGTGATAGGCTCAAACCCCGGTACTGTATAGCCTAACACCTGCTGACCATACTGTGAAACAATCTCAAGTACAATTACTCTGTTTCCGTTGTTTTTTGCTTCTTTTTGTTTATCACTATCTCCCTTATATACACCAGCAGTAACATTATTTACAACCCCGATAGTTGTAACAGTGATAATGATAGCCGCGAGTATAACGCCAGTAATAGACAAAAGCTTACGGTGTTTACTTATAAATTCTCTCATCATTCATTCCTCCTGTTACTTATTTCTCATCTTGTAAGTATTCTCTGATGTTCTTTCAATCGAAGATACTTTAAACTTAATTGTAAACTTAATTAATCTTGACTCATGGAAGTATGTCTCAACTCCAGAACTTGGGTCTGGGTTAGAATTAACACCTACCACGTCACTATTTGATGCTTTTGCATATCCAACATCAAATGAGTATACACAATCACTAACCAAATGATTGTCATCTCCTGTACCTACTGTTTCATTCGCATCGTATATAAATACCGAATGCTTTGTTGAATTGTAGTAAATCTTCTGACTTCCCGGTAAACATTGTATCTTTCCTGATACTTCTACCGGCAATCCGTTTGAATCAAGCTGAAGTGCCGTGTAAATCATTGCTGTATTAACACTTCCATCAGCCTTTCTTGTTATATCGATTCTTGATGAACCGATATGACCTTCCTTGATTGCATCTGAAATAGTATTATTTACAAATTGTATTTCATTTTGCAATTTGGTCTCTTTAGATGACTTTGCATATCTGTTCATACCATACAAAACCATCGAAAAGGCTGCAACAACAACAATCCCTGCTATCGCAATACTTACAAGCAATTCTATAAGAGAAAAGCCCTTATTGTTTAAGTTTTGTTTTTTATTCATTCGACTTTTCCCTCCTTACTTGACGTAATGCTTTCCTGTTGCCTTTACAAGTTTTACTGACTTAGTAAGTCTTGAATTAGAAACCTTGAATTCTTGTACTGTATAACCATCTACCACAAGGCATGATCCCGAACCGCTATTAAACATAATAGTTGGCCAGGTACTTGCACTATCTGTAATTTCAACCTCAGTAGCTGTAGCAGCTCCATCAGGCAGCTTCTTATATGTAAGTGTGAATTCGCCTTTTTTTCCAAGCTCTGTCTTATCAAACTCGTTGCCATCCTTCATAGACACCGCATAATACTTATTTCCATCAAACTTTACAACAACACTCCACTTACCTTTCTTAGACATAGCGTTTGTTCTTGTAACACCTAGTTCATCATTAATCCCTGTGTAACACTGTCTTACCTTAGCTGTTGATAAATAACTGTAAAGTGATACTGCTCCTCCTGTAACTACAGCCATAATAGCTATAGTTACAATAAGTTCAATAAGAGAAAAACCTTTATTATTTACTTTCTTCATAATATGTCCTCCCCCTTATTAATCATTTGGATTATCATCAACTGACTTGTTTACTGCACTCTTCTTCCAATTATCAAATGACACTAAATCCTGGTATCCGATATTGTTAAGTGTTACATGACCACTGCCTTCACCTTCACCAGCAGCACTTGATCTGTATCCCTTAAGGCATGCACTAAGTGTAGTATCCTTTGTAGTCAACCATTCCATTAAATCCGGGAATGCATTCAAGTATACTGTTCCTGCACTACCCTCAATAACTACGTCTCCGGCACAAATTATAATACCTGTAAAGTCACCAGATACAGTTACTTTCTTACCGCTTGATATTATAATACCATTTGTCACATTACCACTTACAACATATTCATCTTTCTTTGTTAAGATTACAAATGAATTGTTGTTAGTAATATTATAACCCGTCATATCCAGTCCTGATAAAATAGCGTCATATGAAGTCTTATATGTCTCTCCACCATCTGTAAGATTAGACATATTCATTCCAGGAACTGTTCCAAGGAATACCTTCTGGAACATATCTGCATCTACATATGTAGAGATAGGTGTCTTTGTTGATGCTGCAATTGATGCCTGAATATTAGATGGTACTGTAGTCGTATCAATGTTTCCATAATCAGCAAGCTCTGTCATCATAGCTTTATATCTGAGTGACACATCAGATATATATCTTGCAAACAGGTTCTTGTTCGCATCATTTAATGTATGATTCATAACTAATACTCTCTGGCTGTCAGGTTTTGTATTATCAACCTTCATCATTGTACCAACAGTTAACAAATTAGTACCTGTCTCATCAATCGAAATGGCCTTAACACCAAGCTTATCTGCCTTTTCTCTCAATAATCTCTTGTTCTTTGAGTCATTTACATAATTCTCAAATAAAGAAGTCTGTTCCGTTGGAGAAACACTCTTTCTGTAGAAGTAAACACTTCCACCAACCTTCTTAGCAACAGTCTTGTCTGTTAATATGTTCTTTCCTCTGATATTGTTAATAAAGAAATCATATGTAACTGGATTAGATGTTACAACATTTCTATCATCTGCTGTAGTAGATGTGATAAAGTTAAACTGTGTCTTATCTGTAATATCAGAAAGATATGCTTCCTGATTACCTCTAACAGCAATTGACTCACCAGTCATATATGTTGAGTTATCTTCACCAAGACCTGCGTCCGGATCAATCAAGTCGACATATGCTCTACCACCAAGTAATAATGTCTTTAATTCAAACAAATTAACATCTGCATCTCTACCATTTACTACGATTGAACTGCTCTTCTCATGTTCGTACTCTGTAATAGAACCTATATTATTACCATTAGCATCAAACATAAATCCATTGGAATGATCAAAATACAATGAATCATTTTCATTACTGTTCGCTTCAACAGTATTAGTATCATCTGCTGATCTAAAACCGATTCCATAATAACTTCCTGAAATCTTAACTTCCGAACCACTACCACCAATCTGTAAGTCATCCTTGACAATTACTGATGCATCAGCAATATTAACTTTGTCATGAAGACCAGAAGTTACAATATTCTTTGCCCATAATTTAAGTGGATTTCCCAGCGGTCCTCTTCCTAAAGCAAACTCTGCATTATATACATTAATATCACCTGATGTAGCCACATTCGTAGCACTTACAGCTAAGTCAGAATTATTTAATAAAATACCTGTCTTAGCGGCTGATAATTCCTTACCTGCATAAATGTTACCATTAGCTACTGTGTTCTTATTGATTGTAAGAGAAGCTGTATTTCTATTAGTTGCATCACCTTCTGTTACAATAATATACTTAAACAATTCGTTATAATTATATACATTAACCTCTGAGAAATTAATATCAATAACCGGAATCTCTACAACTATATCTGTTGTTACATTACTTGTAATATGATTCTTTGAAGTATATGAAACTGATAAATCCTTGATTTTGAAGTAATCAACTGTAACAACATCTCCTTTTTCAGTTGTTACATCCTTAGTTCCGTACTCAATTGCATTGAGCGGTACTCCCGGTTCTGCCCTATTGATGTGTACTGTCGGAACATCTGAACCAGTACCCACTAAGCTTTGAAGATATTCTTCTAATTCTCTCTGTTCGTCAACACCATTAGCATATTTCTTATACTTAACCAAACGATTTGTAACAGGATCTACTCTTCTCTCATTACATTGTGTCATAATAGTTGAACCTTCGGCATTCGCTCTGACAAGAACAGTATTCCAATCTGAGACTTTATCAGAAGAATTACATTCCTTACCTGTCAGACGGTAGAAAAAGATATTTCTAAATAACTTGTTAAGATAATCGTTGTTTGTAGTAACATAATCACCATCTGCATTTTTTGTAAGCATATTGTTGAGTACATATGTATATGAGTACTGCATAGCCTCCATTACATCTTCCCCAACACCGGCATACACTGCATCAACAGCTTCCTCTGCAGTATAGAATGACTTCTTCTGTCCACTATTAACATTCTTCATATTATAATTCAGTACTGTTGAACTCAACAGTACTGAACCTAAAATACCAAGTAATAATATACCGACTATAACTATTAGGAGAGTATCACCTTTATTATCTTTTCTAAGTTTTAATAATCGCTGCATACTAGCCTCCTGTTCTTAGGAATCAGTTGTAGATACCAATGTATATTTGACATTTCCTTCATACATAATATCTACTGTTATCTCATAAAGACTAACTTCTTCCTTAACCCCTACAAGTGAATTGATAGGGTTTACATTTGTGTAATCATAAATACCATTTGCCATAAAAGCATTGGTGTTTGAATTCTCATAAACCCCTGTAGTTGCATTCAAAGTAACACTATTATTTGTTCCACCCTTTTGGAACATAATATTTGAATCAGTTGAATTAGGTACATATTTTAATTTCTTCTGATTCTGTACAGCCACTGTCTGATTAGAAATATACATATTACATTTCTTTCCTGAAGCTGCTATGATATTATCCGGAATCTGGTTATCCACATATATCATATCATTCTTAGATGTAACCGTAGTATTGTACTTATATAATGTGTAGAATAGTAATACGTCAGGAACATCCTCAAACTCTGAAGAATATACATTATCATATGTCTTTCTGGCTACACCACTACCATATTTACATTCATATATAGTCGATACTGACAATTTGAATGGTGTAGTTCCATCAGCTGCGTCATATGTAACAT
>JBGVIE010000043.1:0-2879 GCA_045122895.1 Lachnospiraceae bacterium | reverse complement strand
CCAGCGACACTCCCTTTAGTGCCTCGTACGCATTACTTTTCTTGTAATTGTAGGTCTTGTGAAGGTCTTTTATCTCTATCATTTTCCTCATATGGCTTTACCTCTCTATACATTTTTCAATATCTCAACCGGCTGGCTCTTTTTTAGTAAAACTGCCGGAATAATCAGCGCTATTATCATAGTAACTACCGCTACCGCCATATATGACAGTATATGTTCTCTTGCCCATATGATTGTCAGATGCTTTGATGCACCGCTTACAACTATTGCTGATATCCCCGTCAGTGACAGCATTATCGAAAATATTATTACACAAATCCAGTTCACTGCTGCGAGTACCATAGTTTTCATCCAGTTGTTTCCGGTTATGAAATATATTCCATAGTTTCTTCTCTCATATATGAAATTCACTTCTGACGAGCTTATTATACTTACGACAGATAATGCTATAAGTACTATCAGCAGTATTACTATTCCGCCTATTTTCTGAAACAACAGTATCTTTGAATTCTCATTCATCAGGTCTGTTATCTGTGACGAACCGCTTCTTTCCATCTGCTTTAGGTTACTGTCCATCTGTTCTTCTGACAAATTATCATCAAAATCCACAAGAACATTTTTTATTACTGACCAGATGTGATACTCTTTCATATCTGCTTCCGACATTACACCATATAAATATGGGGTTGTCGGCATTTCCGTCAATACTTCTTCATCCATCTCCGGCTGATTGTCGGCTGCGCTCGCGAACAAATCCAAATACGAGCAGTTTATTGTTGTATAAAAATTGCTCATTCCAAACAGCATTGTATCCTTATATACAGTTCCTACTATTTTACACTTCAGATTATGTTCTCTGTTTGCAGAATCCACAGCTTTCATTTCTACAATATCGCCTGTTTCGTATCCAAATGTATTCTCTGCAACCACAACATTTATTGTTCCTTCTTCCTTTGGAGCCTCACTATACCACACACCACTTTTTAATCTGGGTCTGTAATCAACTATATTCTCATCGTATGCTGAAAACTCACACATTCCGATGCTTTCGCCCTCTTCATTTACCAGATTTATACCTTTTGTCCTCCTGGAATATACTACATTCTCGATTCCCTCGAGATTTCTCGTTATAGGATTCAGATTGTCCATAAAACCATCAACATATGTATAAATGGCGGTATCGTCTATATACTTAAGCACCGCAAATCCAAGCTTTGTCTGCACGTTGTATGTCGATACAAGCAATACCAACAATACCATCACCGCTGCTAATTGGAATATAACAAGGATATTCCTCCTAAAATTTCTAACAAATTCATTTATTCCAAGCTTTATCATTACAATTCACCTTCTTTCGATAAGGTAAGAGGTGTTTTCCTAATCATTCCCACTACCAGTATGGTATACGTAATTAACAGTATCACAAAATACATCGCACCTATTATCAGATAATTCTTCTTTGTATAAAAATCAGGCATATATTCAAGAATTCCATTAAAATGTGGCATTACGAATCTGTTATATATACATGCAAATATCACATAAACAACCATTGCTGAGCCTAACAGCTCCGTTTCATACATAAGCATTCCCTTCCATTTTGTACAACCGCATATTCTGAATACCGCCATTGTTTTCCTTCTCTTCTCAAGTATTACCCTGTACAATATACAATAGTTAATAGCTACACATACAAGCACCACTGCTCCTGCAACGATAAGTGTTCTGTTCGCTCTTATATTTTCTATGTCTGTCACTCCGCTAAACTTTGGAAGCACCATTCTGTCTCCATATAATTTTTCCATCAAGGATTCCAGTTTTTTATACTCCTGCTCATTTATTGCCATATTAAGCTGGATTTCCACTGACTTCAAATACGTACTGTCATCAACAGACATTAATGGCATTATGTATGTTCTGTAACAATCTTTACTTAGCTCTAAAACGCTATGTATCTCCATAGGACCAACTATTTCATACTTATTATTCCAAAGTTCCACACCATCTGTTATCTCTTTATTTAAAAAATCGCCAAATGCTATGGCAACCTTTGCCCCCCTATCCTGTTCCTCGGTAGTATACATACGACCGGAAGAACCTATTCTATTCTCAAAATCACCATATGAATCTGACCATTTATTCTTATCTTTCTTTACGTCATAACACACCCTTGCTATGATCATATTATCTTCTCCATATTTTCCGGTATACGAAAAACAATAGTCTGCATAATCTATTTTCCTGTTAAGAAGTTTATATATATCCTTATAAGTTTTTTTAATCTCTTCTGCTGAGATGTCACCAAGTATTTCACTGTCTTTTTCAAAAGAAATCATAAGCATTGTGCCTTCCATTGCCTTTTCCTTGATTGTGAAATTATATATCATTCCACTTGCAAAAAAAGCCACCATTACCGAAATACACTGTGTAAGAATAAGGATAAAAGAAAACCATTTTTCATGTTTAATCATACTCAGGATATTGTTCTTTATGTAATGTATCATTTAATCACTCCAGTCTTGTTCTACAATAAGCACCGGTTCCTGTAGTTCCCCTTGCCATAAAACTGCTAGTATCACCATTTTTTGTTACAATATAACTTGAATTCAATCTATCCTGTGTAACGTTATAAGTTATACCAAGAGCAGTCGTACTAAATAAACCCATCGCCAACATAGTTACCGCTAAAAATCATTTTGCCTTTCTCATATAAAGATTCCTCCTTAATTTAAAATCTATTAGTTACAATCCTATCTCATCACCACTATAATGTGACTTATGTTTTTCAACTCACATCCCTTACTCTTATTCTTTTAGTTCTTCCGGAACTTTCGGCTCATACAGGCATATCCATGATGCTGAATAACATGATACCCTGG
>JBGVIE010000042.1:0-3201 GCA_045122895.1 Lachnospiraceae bacterium | reverse complement strand
CCAGCGACACTCCCTTTAGTGCCTCGTACGCATTACTTTTCTTGTAATTGTAGGTCTTGTGAAGGTCTTTTATCTCTATCATTTTCCTCATATGGCTTTACCTCTCTATACATTTTTCAATATCTCAACCGGCTGGCTCTTCCTTAATAATGCTATCGGAATTATTAAGGCTATTATCATAGTCATTACAGATACAATCGCATATGCTGTTATATGGCTGTTACTCCATATAATCGTTATCTTTTCTGCCATACCACTCATAAACATCCCACCGATAACCGTTATGCTTAATGTCACTGAAAACACAAGTACACACAGCCAGTTGATTACTGTCAGTATAATTGTCTTCTTCCAGCTATTTCCCGTTATGAAATATATTCCGTAATTCCTTCTCTCATATATGAAATTTACTTCTGACGAACTTACAATACTTATTATTGACAGTGCTATTAAGACTATTAACAGAATCATAATTCCACCTATCTTCTGAAAAAGGATAATTCGTGAATTCTCTGCCATCAGCTTACTTGTCTGTGCCATTCCCGTAGTTGGCAGCTTTTTAAGGTTGGCTTGTAACTCTTCCTCTGTTATGTCATCCTCAAAATCTATATACACCTTACCAATTCTCGACCATATTCTGCTGTTTATCATATCTTCCTGTGACATTACACCATACACATTTGTATAAGCATCTCCTAATGTACCAAACATCCCGTCATCTTCCGGCTCATTGTCATTCACGCTTGCAAACAGGTCAAGGTAAGAAGGATTTAGATATGTATATGTGTTGTTGATTCCAAACAGCATTGTGTCCTTATATACAGTTCCAACCACCCTGCATTTTATGTAATGTTCCCCACCATCAGCTTCGATACATGCCAATTCCAGTATATCTCCAAGATCATACCCCTTGTTATTCTCAGCTATTACGATATTTATAAGCCCCTCCTCTTTTTCTGCCTCCGTATACCATACGCCACTTTTTAATCTTGGCTGGTATTTCACCACATTTTCGTCATATGACGAACAAATAAACGAATCTCTTTTGTCTTTTTCCTTCTGTACCACTGCCATTCCCATTGATTGTCTTGCATACAAAATCTCATTTACTTTGTCAAGCTTATTGGTCAGAACGTCAACATTGGATATATCACCACTTAGCTCCGCGTATACTCCCGTATCATCGATATAATCCATAACAGAAAATCCCATTCTTGTCTGTACCTCATATATGGATATAATCAGCACAAGTAACACCAACACCCCTGAAATCTGTATAATTACAGGTATATTCCTTTTTATGTTTCTTACAAACTCATCTATTCCTAATCTGATCATTACAATGCACCTTCCTTCGATAAAGTAGTCGGTGTCTTTCGTACCATTCCCACCACAAGAATCGTATACATTATGATAAGTATTCCAAAATATATTGCCCCCATTATAAGATAGGTTGTTTTTGTGTAAAACTCCGGCATATATTCAAGTATTCCATCAAAGTACTTCATTGCATATCTGTGATATAGCAATGTAAACAACACAAACACTATCAACGCCACACCTAACAGTTCTATCTCATACATCATCATTCCTGTCCATTTTGAACAGCCGCATATCCTGTATACAGCCGTTGTTTTCTTTCTCTTCTCAAGTATTACCCTGTACAGAATACAGAAATTGAGTACTGCACAGAACAAAACTCCTATCCCTGCTATTACAAAGGTTCTGTTTGCACGCAGGTTCTCTATATCCCTGACACCTTCAAACTTAGGCATTATAATTCGCCCGTTATATTTATTTTCAAAATATTCTGCCATCCTTGCATACTCTCTCTCATTGATTACACTGAAGGTCTTAAGTGTCATTGAAGTCAGCCTTAACTTATCAGGAACCGCCTTAATCGGAACAAGAAAATCTCTTGAGCAAGTCTCATCCATCTCTATTCTAAAACATGGGTCCACTATTCCTAGTACCTTATAGTTGGTTTCGCCTATATTCACACCATTTTCCTTTTCCTCTTTTAAGTAATCTCCAATAATAACAACAACATTTGCTCCTTCTTCCTGTTCTTCATCTGTGAACATTCGTCCACTTCCACCCATTCTTTTCTCAAACTGATTAAAATCTTCATTTCTTGTCAATGTCTTATTTTTGACATCATAACTTGCACGTGATAATACTCGTGTGTTTTGGCATATCGGGTCATCTACAGAAAATATATAGCTTATTTCTTCCATTTTTTTATCCATCAGATTAAATATGTTCACATATTCATTCTTGACTTCCTCTGCCGCAATATCACCAACAATTGTTCCATCATCTTCATCTATGTATATAACAAACATTGTTCCTTCCATAGCTTTTTCCTTAATGGTAAAATTGTAAATCATTCCACTTGCAAACAAAGCCACAAGTACTGATATCGCCTGGGTCATTATGATTGTAAATGTAAACCATTTCTCATGCTTTATCATGTTCCATATGTTTACACGTATGTAATGAAGCATAAGTTCACTCTCCTCTTTATGTGGGCTCCACTCAATAACAAAAATGGATCCCGACTTTTTAATTATACATGTTCCGCTTTTCTAATTTGTGGTCTGGTCATCTGTATATTGATATACATCAGCCAGTATATCATAGGCATTTGAAGAGCTTGTGTATGCCTCTGCTAAATGTCTGTATTTATATTTAGTAGAATTATATGCTCTTGACAGGTTTGAAGTTGTTATACCTTCTGCTTTTGATTTGATACCGGTAGCCGAATTACTTGCAATCTGACTATTATTCTTATCCAATTGTTTTACTATAACAGTTAACTTAACATTAGCACCATATGTATTATTAAGTCCTGTCCTACAATATGCACCATCTCCTGTTGTTCCAATTGCTGAAAAACTACTTACCGTACCATTCTTTGTTACAACATAATTACTGCCTCGCTTGTTCTGTGTTACTTTGTATGTAATTCCGTATGCCACTGTCGAAAACATCATCATAGATGCCATTGCAGCTACTAAAAATCTTTTTGCCTTTTTCATAAAAAGCACCCTCCTTAATATTTTTACTTTTCTATACAATCACCACTGTAATATTGCTTACGTTTTTCAACTCACATCCCTTACTCTTATTCTTTTAGTTCTTCCGGAACTTTCGGCTCATACAGGCATATCCATGATGCTGAATAACATGATACCCTGG
>JBGVIE010000041.1:0-12084 GCA_045122895.1 Lachnospiraceae bacterium | reverse complement strand
TAGCGCTGAACCGACATTTTCAAGTTACTTTGATTGGGATAAGTCCGAAGGTGATAAGATAACTGCAGAGTAGATGCTACTTGAATGTGATACACAACATAAGGGAATAATAAAGTTGAAATAAAATGTTAATTGTACTATCATTTATTATATTATCATTTTTTGGAGGACATAAAATATATGAAGAGAATAATCAGAACTTCGGCAGTGATTGTTTTATCAGTCACTATGCTTTTTACAGGCTGTAAAAGAAGTGATAAGGTATCAGGACCGGCCATAGATAAGGAGACACCACAGGTTACGACATCTTATACGGAGGAGACTACCACATCAGATGCAATCGTACCGGAAGAGTTTGTGGATGACCCTGTTGAACAGGCAAGATTTGATGAGTTTACAGACGGAATCTTCAAGAAGGAGCTTAGCGAGAATGGGCTTAATCTCCATTACACAATAGCTAATCCGGAGAATTTTGGTATTGACAAATATGATATCAAAATTGGAAGCTACAGATTGGAAGATATGGAGCGCGATATTGAGGATGAGAAAGAGTATTTAGAGACTCTTAACAGCTTTAACTATAACGGATTGACAAGGGAACAGAGAATAACCTACGATATCCTGAAACAGATGCTACAGACAGATATAGAAAACGAAGATTTGAATATCTATACAGAGATGTTGTCAAAGACATGCGGAGAGCAGGCACAGCTTCCGATTGTTATGGCAGAATACAGCTTTTACAGGGAACAGGATGTGAAGGATTATCTTGAACTCTTAAAGACAATTCCTGATTATATGGACAGTATTATTGAGTTTCAGAAGGAAAAAGTAAAAGCCGGACTTTTTATGGCGGATTTTGCTGTTGATGAAGTCACGGCACAGTGCGAGGACTTTATCAAAAAGCCTGATGAAAATGTGCTGCTTACAACTTTTAATACAAGAATTGAGAGAGTAAATATCAGCCCTGTTGCTATGAAGGATTACAAAGAACAGAATGAGGAGATAGTAAAGGATATAGTGATTCCGGCTTATCAGAAGCTTATAGATGAACTTAAAGCTTTAAAGGGCAGCGGAAAAAATGAAGGGGGACTTTGCAATTACCCTGAAGGTATAAGATATTATCAGTATCTCATTAATACATCGGTTGGCTCGTACAAAACAGTTGAAGAGATAAGTGAATTGTTAGAACAGAAGTACACGGCAGATTTGACATCCTGTAGTATGATATACGCACTTAATCCAAATATCCTTGATGAACTTGAAGAGTATACAGAAGTTGATCCGAAGGACTCTCCTGAGAATATTCTTGATTATTTAAAGAGCCAGATAGGAGATGCATTCCCGGAAGGGGGAAGCAATGAGTTTACAGTTAAGTATGTAGATGAATCACTTGAAGAGTTTGTTTCTCCTGCATTTTATTTAACACCTGCGATTGATAAGACTGACGACAATTCAATTTACATCAACAAGTCAGATAAATACGAGGAAGCATCCATGATGAGCACACTTGCCCACGAAGGATATCCGGGGCATCTGTATCAGGAGACATATTTTGCACAGACTAATCCTTCGCTTATCAGAAATATGTTCAATGTGACAGGTTACACAGAAGGTTGGGCAACTTATGTAGAGGCATACTCATATAATTACGGCGGTTTGTCAGAAGCAGCAGCCAAGTTTAACAGAATCAATACTACACTCACACTTAACGTGTATTCACAGATAGATGTGGGTGTCAACTATAAAGGCTGGACCAGAGAAGAGACAGAGAAATTCCTTGCAAAGAGCTTTGGAGAGGAAGTTGCCAAAGAAAATGTAGATGAGATATATAATGCAATGGTCGAAGAACCGGCAAACTATCTTAACTACTATCTTGGTTATCTTGAGATTGATGCTCTTAAGACAAAAGCAGAGAAACAGTTGGGTGATAAATTTAATTTAAAAGAGTTCAATAAGTTTATATTGGATTTTGGTCCTGCACAATTTAACGTTATAGAGAAATATTTAGATGTGTGGATGTCTGAGAATTACTAGACAAAGGATGTTTAGTGTAGTAAATTATACTGTATGATATAGAAAAAGGAACAAGGTGAAGTAATGGAAAAGAAAAAATATTATTTAACAACAGCGATAGCATATACATCTGGTAAGCCTCATATCGGTAATACATATGAAGTTATATTAGCAGACAGTATTGCAAGATTTAAAAGAGAACAGGGATATGATGTAAGATTCCAGACAGGTACAGACGAACATGGACAAAAGATTGAGTTAAAGGCAGCAGAGGCCGGAATTACTCCTAAGGAATTTGTTGATAACGTATCAACAGAGATTAAGAGAATCTGGGATGGAATGAACACTTCATATGATAGATTTATCAGAACAACAGACGAAGATCATGAGGCACAGGTTCAGAAGATTTTTAAGAAGTTATATGACAAGGGTGATATCTACAAGAGCGAATACGAAGGAATGTATTGTACACCTTGTGAATCCTTCTGGACAGAGTCACAGTTAGTGGATGGAAAATGTCCTGACTGCGGAAGGGAAGTTAAGCCTGCCAAGGAGGAAGCATACTTCTTCAAGATGAGCAAATATGCCGACAGACTTATTGAGCATATTAACACTCATCCTGATTTTATCCAGCCGGTATCAAGAAAGAACGAGATGATGAACAATTTCCTTCTTCCGGGACTTCAGGATTTATGCGTATCAAGAACATCTTTCACATGGGGAATCAAGGTACCATTTGACGAAAAACATGTAACATATGTATGGCTTGATGCGTTAACCAACTACATCACAGGACTTGGATATGATGCAGACGGCAATCATTCAGATATGTTTAAGGAATACTGGCCGGCAGACCTTCACCTTATCGGTAAGGATATAATCAGATTCCATACAATTTATTGGCCAATTTTCTTGATGGCACTTGATATTCCGCTTCCAAAGCAGGTATTTGGACATCCATGGTTGCTTATGAATAATGACAAGATGAGTAAATCAAAGGGAAATGTTATCTATGCTGATGATGTTGCAGAAGTATTTTCAGTAGATGCAGTAAGATATTTTGTGCTTCACGAGATGCCATTTGAGAATGATGGTAACGTTACATGGGAATTAGTAACAGAGAGAGTTAATTCAGACCTTGCAAACACGCTTGGTAATCTTGTTAACAGAACAATCTCAATGTCAAACAAGTACTTTGGAGGTGTTGTCAACGACAAGAATATCAACACAGAAGAATGTGATGCTGACCTTAAGAAGGTTGTACTTGAGACAAAGGATAAAGTAATCGACAAGATGGACAAGCTTCGTGTGGCTGATGCCCTTACAGATATCTTTACGTTATTCAAGAGGTGTAATAAGTACATTGATGAGACAATGCCATGGGCACTTGCAAAGGACGAGAGTAAATCAGAAAGACTTGAAACAGTTCTTTATAATTTAGTTGAGTCAATAACAATTGGTGCAAGCTTGCTCGCATCATTTATGCCTGAGACATCAGAAAAGATTCTTGCACAGCTTAATGCTACAAAGAGAAGTTTTGATGAGTTAGGCGAGTTTGGTAAGTATGTATCAGGAACAAAGGTTACAGACACACCGGAGATTCTTTTTGCAAGGATGGATGTGAATGAAGTGATCGAAAAAGCTGATGAGCTTATGGCTGCGCAGGCAGGACCAAAGTATCCTGAGGTAGAACCTAAGGAAGAGATAAGCATCGACGATTTTGACAAGATTCAGTTAAGAGTTGGTGAAGTCCTTGAATGTGAGAGAGTTAAGAAGGCAAAGAAGCTCTTGGTATCCAAGATAAGAGTAGGTAACGAAGTGAGACAGATTGTATCAGGTATTGCAAACTACTATGATCCGGCAGATATTGTAGGCAAGAAGGTGGCAGTAGTTACAAATCTTAAGCCTGTTAAATTATGTGGTATCTTATCAGAAGGAATGATTCTCGCTGCAAGTGATGATGCTGACAATCTTTCTGTATTAACAGTTGATAAGGATATTATCAGTGGTTCGGAGATATGCTAATGATATTTGATACACATGCACATTATGATGATGAGGCATTTGATGAGGACAGAGGTATTCTTCTGTCCTCTATGAAATCATCAGGAATCGGAAACATAGTAAATATAGGAGCAGATATGAAATCTTCACAGGTAAGCATTGAGCTTGCGAGTGAATATGATTTTATATATGCAGCTGTAGGAGTTCATCCCAGTGAGGTAGAGGAGCTTACGGATGAACATATGGATGAGTTAGAAAAATGGGCAGCGCTTGATAAGGTGGTAGCCATTGGAGAGATTGGCCTTGACTATCATTACCCTGATACTGATAAGGTGCTGCAGAAAAAGTGGTTTGTAAAACAGCTTGAAGTGGCAGCGAAAGTTAAGCTTCCTGTTGTTATTCACAGTAGAGACGCTGCAAAGGACACCCTCGATATTATGAAAGAACATGAAGCAGACGAAATAGGGGGTGTAGTTCACTGCTATTCATATGGTGTGGAGATGGCAAGAGAGTATCTTGATATGGGCTACTATTTTGGAATAGGAGGTGTAGTAACCTTCACCAATTCTAAGAAGCTGAAAGAGGTTGTATCATATCTTCCTCTTGACAAAATAGTGTTAGAGACAGACTGCCCGTATCTGTCACCGGTGCCTAACAGAGGCAAGAGAAATTCGTCATTAAATCTTCCATATGTTGTATCAGCCATCGCTGATATTAAGCAGATAAGTGAGGAAGAAGTAATAGAAGCTACAACCAAAAACGCATTTGATTTATACAGAATAAAATAGGAGAAAATCTATGGCAAATTTAGGGATTCCCTCAAATACAATAGAAATACTTAACAAGTACAAATTTGTTTTCCAAAAGAAGTTCGGTCAGAATTTTCTTATAGACACACATGTTCTTGAGAGAATAATAGATGAATCCGGAATAACAAAGGACGATATGGTGTTAGAGATTGGACCGGGTATCGGAACAATGACACAATATCTTTGTGAGAATGCAAGAGAAGTGGTAGCAGTTGAAATCGACAAGATGCTGATTCCAATACTTACCGAAGATACATTAAAAGAATATGATAATGTAACTGTAATAAATGACGATATATTAAAGGTAGATGTATGTAAAATAGTAGAAGAGAGAAATGGCGGCAAACCAATAAAGGTAGTGGCTAATCTTCCGTATTACATAACAACACCGATTATTATGGGGCTTTTTGAAAACCATGTGCCGGTTGAGAGTATAACAATTATGGTTCAAAAGGAAGTTGCTGACAGAATGCAGGCAGGACCGGGAAGCAAGGAATATGGTGCACTTTCCCTTGCGGTTCAGTATTACAGCAGTGCCAAGGTAGTGGCAAATGTACCACCTAATTGCTTTATGCCAAGACCAAATGTAGGCTCAGCAGTTATAAGACTTACTACTCATAAAGAAAGACCTGTTAATCCGAAGAATGAACAGCTTATGTTTAGAATAATAAGAGCTGCATTCAACCAGAGAAGAAAGACACTACTTAACAGTCTTAATAATGCACCGGATGTCCCTGCAACTAAAGAGGCAGTATCAAAGGCACTTGATGAGCTGGGATTATCCCAAACCATAAGAGGAGAGGCGCTAAGTCTTGAGGAATTTGCGAAACTATCCGATATAATATCATAAAAGAAATTTGACAGGCATATAATCTCATAGAATCTATGAAAAAAGAGGAGATTTATATGTCTGATTTTATAAGGCTACTATCATACGTATATGAATACGTAGAAGATAAAAAGTGCGAAAATGTTGGGTTTGTTAAACTGGATGGCAGAAATGGAACTGTGAGAGTGTATGTGAATCTTAGAACGGACGCATCCTATGAGCAATATGTAAAAGTATTTCTGTGTAAAAGGAATGAAGGAACGATATGCAAAACATTTCTTGATGAAGGCAAACTTGCAAAAGGAAGGCTTGAGATGATGCGTGAAATATCTGTTGATGAATTGGACGGATGCTTTGCTGTTTACATATCGGGTGCAGATGAAAATGATAAAAAGTGTGAATATTGTACTTTTTTATCGGATAATACAGAGGAAATTTCAGTGATTCGTGGTATAATAGAAAGTGATACAGAGGATAGTATAGAAGACAATACAGAGGAGAACATCGAGATTGCCTCAGCAGTTGAAGAAGAGTTAATGGAAGAGAATAAACCACATGATATGTGGTCTGAATTATATAACCAATATCCAAAATGCAGGATTTTTGGTGAGGAATATCAATGCATAATGCTTAAGGAGAATCTTATTCTGGCATTTAAGAATAATTAAGAATACATAGAGAGGAGCGAGAAATATGTTGTGCTTAAGACCGGAAGAACTAAAAAGTGGTATGCGCCTTGCAAGACCAATATTTAATAAGCAGGGCGTTATGTTATATGAGCGAAACACGAAGCTGACCAAACAAAGTGTTAACAGTATTATTAATTTCGGTTTGCTTGGTGTGTTTGTATTAGAACCAACAGAACCCGTTCCTGATATAACGGAAGAGGAACGCAACTTCGAGAGATTTCAGACGATGGCGATGTTTGCTCTTAAAGATGAGCTTGACGGTTTGACAAATGGAACCGGAATGAAGAACATCGAGAATCTGGCAGCCAAGATAATAAAGACATATGGTGGTCTTGCACACAAGATTAATTTTATCGGAAGTCTTAGAAGCGGTGAAGATTATATTTATAAGCATAGTCTTAATGTGGCTATTTTGTGTGCTATTATATCATCGAAAATCGGTATGGGAAGAGTAGACCAGATGGATACAGTAATAGCCGCATTGATTCATGAAGTGGATAATGATGCTGTGCAGGGGGATGCCTCAATCTCATCATCCATCAAGGTTATTCTTAATCAGAATTTTAAAGAGTTGTCAGGTACGGCACCGTCTAACAGAAAGTTATTAGACGGAACAAGGGCACTTAGGGTAGCAGATGTATTTGATTCCATGACGGAGATGGGAATGGGGAATGAGACTTATTCCCAGATAACCGTTGTAAAATATTTTCTGTCAGAACAGGAGATGTACGGTGATAGAATTATAGGCGGACTTGTTAAGGGAATCAATATCTTAAATCCGGGTGTATGTGTTGAGCTTACAAATGGAACAAGGGCACTTGTAATAAAAGAAAATCCTAAGAATCTGCTAAGACCAATGTTGCTTGGACTTGATGACAATAACATATATGATTTGTCATCGGACAGAATCTACAGCGTGGTTCAGATAAGAGATATTCTAAAGACAATGGATAAACGAGTGAAATTGTCAGAGAATTTCATAGAACAATTTCACACGGAACAAAGCTAATAATATGTGGGATTGATTAGAGAATAACGTTCGTGGTTTTCCCAAGTGTTCTTGATTTTCAGAATAGAAGGTGCAGTGCCTTCGTATGTGAAACCAAGTCGCTTAACTAACCTGATTGAAGATATATTGTTTGGCATAATAAGAGCCTCGACTCTGTGAAGATGAAATTCTTCCATAACTATGCTTATACAATTATCAACAGCTTCAGTTGCATAACCCATTCCCATGTATTGCGGGTCAAATTTGTAACCAATAATGGCATCGGCATATGGAAGTTCACGAAAGTGACTGAAAGATACGGTGCCAATAATTATGTCCGGGTTTTCAAGAAGTGATACATAAAATCTTACATATCGTCTTGAGAGGCAACCTTGAAACTCGTTATACAATACAGTTTCCTGATAAGGAATTGTGTAAAAGGCAGGAGGTTTGGCTGGTTCATATTTTTCAAAAAGTTCTCGTCCACGGGATACGAAATCAAGTACCAATGGTGCAGCATCAGAGTTGTGTATATTAAGATTTAATCTGTCGGTGGTGTAGTGAAATAGCATACAATTGACTCCCTTTCATTATACTTAGATAACTATAACACAAGGAGAAAATAAAGACAATGAGTATAAGCCGTGAAGAAAAATATATGAGAGAAGCACTAAAGCAGGCAAGAAAAGCATATGATTTGGATGAAGTGCCAATTGGATGTGTAATTGTATATCAGGATAAAATAATAGCAAGAGGATATAACAGGCGAAGAATAGAGATGAATACTCTTTCACATGCAGAACTTAATGCCATAAGAAAAGCCAGCAAAAAGCTTGGTGACTGGCGCTTAGATGACTGTGAGATGTATGTGACACTTGAGCCTTGCCAGATGTGTGCGGGGGCAATTGTTCAGTCTAGAATCAAGAAGGTCTATATAGGCTGTATGAATCCAAAGGCGGGATGCGCCGGCTCGATTTTAAATCTGTTGCAGGTAGAGAAGTTTAACCATCAGGTAGAAATCGAACAGGGCATACTTGAGGAAGAATGTAGTACGATAATGAAATCCTTCTTCAAGAAATTGAGAAAAAATAAAAATCTAGACAGTTAATCTAAAAATCATCCAGTTTTTCTTGTTGTGATTAATACACGTAGCAAGCAGTGAACCTTTATGCTGTATAATCTGTTTTTTTAGATAATATAATCCATATCCATGCCTTTTGTTTGAAACAGAGTCATTCTTAGTAGAGTAGTCGCTGGAGAAAAAATTCGAAATTTCGTTATCTGTAAAGAGATGATCTACAGTATTCCTGACTTCGACTGTTGTAACACCGGCATCACAAGATATAGAGACATATATACAGTCATAAGGTCTAGACGCTTCTATAGCATTGTGAATGAGAATTGATGATAAGTCAGTAAGGGTTATTTCAGATACATTGCTATGAAGTTCTTGGCAGGAAACATCAAAGTTAATAGTTATATTCTGTGCCTGTGCATCAAGATACATGCTATAGAGAGACGCAACAAACAAAGGGTTATTAAGTGAAAGCAACGTATACGCATGAAAAGGCTTCGAATATGAAGCTGTATATTCTTTTAGTTGTTTTGCCAATAAGTTATCATTATCTTGTGAATTACATAAAATCTGCAATGCCTGAATTCTGTTGTTGAACTCATGCTGGTTTGCGCGAATATCGTTAATTAAATTCTCGTATACCGGCAAATATTTCTCGTAATACTCAATATTCATATTTTTTGTAGAAATAACCTTTTCGTAATATAACAACAAAACATTGCTGATTATTATCACACCTATAATAGCCAGAAATAGTACGGCGTTTGAGTATAAATAATCCATATTATTCTGACATATTGATAACAGCGACACCAAAATTATGTAGAAAGATGTCAATGCGACTTTGTATGTAAAAGTAGTTGCGATAACCTGTAGATATAGCGGCTTGAGATGTTTCATCAGTACCCATAAAATCAAAAGAGTCAATATGTTGCCAATTAATCCAATAAGATGTTCGTCTGTAACTAAAACATTTATACATGCCACAGGGACAGACATAATAATCTGACAAAGAAAAATCGTAATAAAGCTTAACATTGAAAGGAAAACAGTGTCTGATATTTTCTTGGTATTAATAAGACAAACCAAAAAGAAAGTTAATTGCCCTATCAAAAAAGTTGAATACGTTGCATTGTTTATTATTATATTAATAATGATTATATCTGATATGATTATTGCATATTCAAATATGTTTAGTCTGATTTTGTTTTTCAGATATGATTTACATACAAACATAATACATAAACATTCAAAAATAGTTGAAAAATAATCTAGGTAAGTCATTAGTTTCTCCTTTGTACTAGTTGAATATAGAAATCTTGTATTTCCTGCCGACAGGTATTGATTCTCCATTAATGACAATTGAATTAGTTACTTTGTCATAGCTTGAGATATAGCACGTGTTTATCAAATAAGCTTTGTGGCAAGGTGTCAGTTTGTTATTAGTCATAGATATCAAATCGTCAAACGAATAATCACGTGTTTGGATTATAGAGTTAGTAGTATGTATTGCTTTGAGATGCCTTATAGAATTAACGTATGTAATATCTTCGGTTCTTATTTTGTGTAATATCCTGTCTGTGTCAACAATAGTAGTAAACTGCTCCAGATAGCCGGTAATAATCATTTGTTCTAACTGATTCAAAATATCCTCGCAGGTGTATGGTTTGTTAATATAGTTATAGCAATGAAAGGTTGAAAGTGCATAAGTCAATGCATTTGTTATACCTGTCAAAAAAAGAATTGAAGTCCTGTAGTACATAGGTATCTTGCGAACTTCTTCTGCTAATTGAAATCCGCCGCGGTCTGTAACATATTCAGTCAATTGAACGTCAAATAAAAATAAAGTATATTCTTTGGATGTATCAAGACAGGATTCTTTGATAAGTTTCAAAGCTGAATCGTAAGTGCGACAAGCGTCTACATTCCAGCCTGGATAGTGACCGGATATGGTATCAACAAGCATCTTTAACTGTAATTCATCATCTTCTACGATTAGTATATGTTGCATAAAACTCCTCACTTAGACATTGTTATAATCATTTTACCGCGACATTATATTTTATTCAACATACATATAGTAATTATTTGGGATAAAATAAAGTTTTATGTCGTTCGTGCTCTAAAACGTGTCGTTCGTGCTCTGGAGTCCTTTGGATACTGTTTTTATTATATAAGATGTGATAAAAAGATATTAAGGAGGCAAGAACCTATATGAAGTGGTATGAACGGGTTGACGATGTCAATAGAAAAATGTCTGAAATAATATCAAATAAAATGTGTGGAAAAGCGAATCAGATTTTGTGCTATGGATTAAATGTATTAATAAATGGTATAGAAAAAGCAGTGATTTTGATAATGCTTTTTGGACTGATAGGTTATATAGATATCTTTATTACCGCTTCTATCATAATGTGTGTACTTAGAATATGGATGGGAGGTACTCACAGGAAAACACAGATTGGTTGCTTGGTTCAATCGGTTATAGAGTTTGGAGTCATAATTGAAATTCAAAAGAGTGTACACATTAATAAGACAGAGCTTATTATTGGAATGATAATTACAATAGTAGTTGTTTTGGTTTTTTGTCCCGTAATCGATGAGAGGAGGGGGATATACAGCAAGAGAAAAATCAATAAGTTTAGGAAACAAAGTATTGTGTGCATTATTGGGGTAAACCTCATAGCTATATTGAGTTTAAATTACAGAAATATTGTAGTAGCATGCGAAATAGTAGAGGTATCTGATGTATTAATTGCACACACAATGAAAAAAAGGAGGCTTAAGATTAATTATGAAAGAGACAATTGCTGAAATGTTAGAAAGCGTTGCAGTAGAGTTAGCTACTTCAACAGCAAGTATGTTGTTATGGGGAGAGATAGAAATCCCGGAAGAAATAAAATTGATGCAGGAAAATGAATAAGTAGATAATTGTAAGAAAGAAAATTACAGCATTACTTATGGCAGCAATATTTGCCATAGGTTCAGCAGGCAGTGCACAGGCAACGATTATACACAAGGATGAATGGGAAACGATTTATATTGATTCAGTACATCTTAGTAATGATGTGTGTACAGTGAAAAGAAACCCTAAAAAAATTTATAGCACAGGATGCACTTACAGTGACAGCTCTTACGATGCAGTTAGTATATCTGGTTATGTATCTACAGATGGAACAACACTTAAGACAACTATAACAAGCAGTGTGTCTAAGTACAGGAGCCCTGGAGATTCGCAGGTAGTGACAGCAATTACTGCTAATGATAAAGCAAGATTTAATTTAAGAATTTCCTGTACAAGTGGTGGTGCTGTGAACAGAGGTAGTATACAGTGGTTTGAGAACTAAAGTTATATAGGTTGCAGTGGATGTTCCCCCCTCCTGTTTGGGCGGGGGGACATTCTCTGTTCTATATGTTAGTATATGGCTGTTTATTACGCAGATGCCGCAAAGCAGTTGTCATTGCACAACAAAGCATCAGCAGATATGGAGGAATTGTATGAAGAGAAGGATAACAAGATTAATACTGGTATCCCTGGTGAGCGTATCGGTATGTATGACTGCCGGATGTCAGAAGTATGAGGGGAAGAAAGAGACCGGCACTAACCAGTATCAGGGGGATGATAAAACAGATGATGGTCTGGTGACTCTTAAGGAGATAAGGGCTTCAAAGGA
>JBGVIE010000040.1:0-21352 GCA_045122895.1 Lachnospiraceae bacterium | reverse complement strand
ACTCCGTGAACTTGGATATCCAACATTCACAGAGTTCTATTTGAAAATATGTGAAAACTAAAGAACCGCCGTGTACGGAACCGTACGCACGGTGGTGTGGGAGGACGGTAAATAAAATAATTATTTACCTCCTACCCGATTTTACATATTAGACAATTTTTGGTATGATCAGTACCATAATTTATATGTATCGGAGGATAAGCGGATGAAGAAAAAAATATTAAAAGCAATGTCATTTGCTTTAGCTGTATCAAAGGTTACTCCAATGGTATGTATGCCTGGTATGAGCGTATATGCAGAGGAAGAGTCAGTGGATATAGTAGCGGATGACGAAGAGGGCGAAGTAAGTAGCGAAGAGGAAAGTACGGAGGAACAGCAACCTACTGTTAATTTGGTGTATGATGATTTTGTAGAGATATTACTTGGTGCAACAAAAGACCTGACGGTCAATGCAACGAGCACAGTATCTGGTTCTACACTTACATACCAGTGGTACAAAGACATTAAAGATCAGGAAACTCCGGAACTAATTGATGGAGCTACCAGTAATGTTCTTACTATTACAGGAGAAGCAAATGTAGTTGGATACAGCTGTGAAGTATCTGATGGAACAACTGATAACGTAGCGAGTTTTACAATATCACTTAATTCAGGACTTGTTGTGAATGAGACCAGTGACAGTGTTGATGTATCACTTAATGAGACGGCCACTTATGGAAGTAACCGCTGCCAGCAGTACAGGAAGAACGATTACATATCAGTGGAAGAAGTATGATGCAATTACAGATTCATATACAGATATAGCAGGTGCCACATCAAATAAGTATGAAGTTCAAGGTGCCAAGGGAATGGTGAATAAATATCTGTGTGTTGTATCAGACGGAATAAGTGAAATATCAGATGGAATTACGACAGTAGAAGCGGAATATACAGTAATTCTTGATACAGGTCTTGATGTAACGTACAATCCTGAAGTGGATTTGAAATATGGTGACAACGCAGAACTTAAGGTAAATGCAACATGTACTGAGGGACAGAATATCACATACCAGTGGTATGCATACAAGATTAACGCTGAAACAGAAGAGGTAACAGCGTCTGCTATAGAGGGTGCTAATACAGATACATTATCTATTAAGGCAGACGAGAATTCAGCACCAAAATATATGTGTAAAGTAACAGATGGAATATCTGTGATAAGGTCGGTATTTGATATAAATATTGATACAGGATTGACTTTATCAGCTAAGAAATCAGTAGTGTCAGCTGAATATTCCACAACTGCCAGATTAGAAGTATCAGCATCTACAAAGATTGCTTCAGGAGTTAAATATCAGTGGTATGAATATGTATATGACGAAACAGAAAAGAAATATTTTTATGATGAGTGTGAAGGACAGGATGCAACACTTTTATTAACATTAGATGGTTCTACAGTCGGTAAGTATAAGTGTATTGCAACAGATGGAGTTAATTCTAAATCTGTGGAGATTGAATTAAACGTTCTACAAAGAGATATAGCTAAGGCTTCTGTGGAATTAGATGAGACATTGTACACATTTAATGGAGTTGCAAAAAAGCCGGAATTATTTATTGAGGATGGAGAGTACTTCTTAGAAGAATATAAGGATTATGTAATATCATATGAGAATAATATTTATCCGGGTACAGCTAAAGTTGTAATTACCGGTAGAGGTGGATATGTTGGAAGTATAACCAAGACGTTTAAGATTAATGCTGTTAAGATATCATCGCTTAAGATGACTAAACAGACAAATAAGTCTATTACATTTACATTCAAGAAGTCTAGTGTTTCTGTAGATGGATATATTATCTTAAGAGCAGACAAGAAAAATGGAACATATAAGAAAATTGCCGTTACAAAATCTACTTCATATACAGATAAGAAGAGCTTAAAGGGACGCACAAACTTTTATTATAAAGTGTGTGGATATAAGCTTGTAAGCGGAAAACAGGTGGTGTGTGCTTCGTCATCAATTGTGAACATGACACGAAAACCGGACGCTACAAGACTTACTGTAAAAGCAGGAAAAGGAAAAGCTACAGTTAAGATGTCAAAAGTAGTTGGTGCTACAGGTTACGAACTCTATATGTCGACATCTAAGAATGGTAAATATAAGAAGATAGCAACAGTTACAAAGGCAAAGAGCGTTACAAAGAAAGGTCTTAAGAAAGGTAAGAAGTATTACTTTAAGGCAAAGGTAATTACAAAGAGTGATTCAAAGAAGAAATTCATAAGTGCATATAGTGCAGCAAAATCTGTAAAGATAAAATAATCAGCAAAGGTATTGACTTATTAAATCATATACTGTATTTTATATGAGACAGAATAATTATTTCTCTTATTCAGAGTGGTGGAGATACAAGGATCTATGAAACCACGGCAACCCCGAATTGGAAGGTGCCAACCTGAGCGAGCAATCGATCAATAAGAGGATTTGATACCTTGAACTCAAGTCCACTGAATATTTCAGTGGACTTTTTTATCTAATTTACAAAACGCAAAGAAAGGATACGAAAATGGAAAAATTATTATTCACATCAGAATCAGTAACTGAGGGACATCCGGACAAAATATGTGACCAGATTTCAGACGCAATTCTTGACGCCTTATTAGAGCAGGATCCAATGAGCCGTGTTGCCTGTGAGACATGTACTACAACGGGTATGGTATTAGTTATGGGTGAAGTTACATCAAAGGCTAACATAAATATTCAGAAGATTGTAAGAGATACAATCAGGGAAATCGGATACGATGACTCATCAAAGGGATTTGATGCAAATACATGTGCAGTTATGGTAGCGCTTGACGAGCAGTCGGCAGATATCGCTATGGGTGTTAACAAGGCATTAGAAGCAAAAGAAAATACAATGACAGATGAGGAACTTGATGCAATTGGTGCCGGTGATCAGGGTATGATGTTTGGATATGCAACGAACGAAACCAAAGAGTATATGCCATATCCAATCGCTCTTGCACACAAGCTTGCCTTGAAGCTTACAGAGGTTAGAAAGAATGGAACTCTTCCTTACTTACGTGCAGATGGTAAGACACAGGTAACTGTAGAATACAATGAAGATGGAACACCGAAGCATTTAAATGCAGTAGTATTATCTACTCAGCATGATGCAGAAGTTAGTCAGGAACGTATTCATGAGGATATAAAGAAATATGTATTTGAGCCAGTGCTTCCAAAGGAATTATTAGACGAGAAGACAAAATATTTCATCAATCCAACTGGAAGATTCGTAATTGGAGGACCAAATGGTGACAGTGGTCTTACAGGAAGAAAGATTATCGTAGACACATATGGTGGATATGCAAGACATGGCGGCGGAGCTTTCTCCGGAAAAGACTGTACAAAGGTTGACAGATCTGCAGCTTATGCAGCCAGATATGTAGCGAAGAATATAGTAGCAGCAGGACTTGCTGACAGATGTGAAATTCAGTTATCATATGCAATCGGTGTAGCATATCCGACATCAGTAATGGTAGATACATTTGGAACAGGTAAGTTGTCAGATGAGAAGTTAGTAGACATCATCAGAGAGAACTTCGATTTAAGACCGGCAGGAATTATAAAGATGTTGGACCTTAGAAGACCAATCTACAAACAGACAGCGGCTTATGGACACTTTGGAAGAAATGATCTTGACCTTCCATGGGAGAAATTAGATAAAGTAGAAGAACTTAAGAAGTACTTATAAGTTTAGCAAATCCACCAGGAGGAATAATCCAAATGGTGGATTTTTTATATAAAGTTTATTAGTTTGCAGGGCGTTCATATGCTATACTAAAAAGAAACAGATGGGAAAGTTAAGAAAATGAAATTAGGAACAAAGCTGAAACTGTCCTTCTTTATTGTAGCGATGCTTCCACTTCTGCTGATGGTTGCCTCGATTTTTTTACTGGCTGCATTTAACAAAAATGATATAGAAGAATCGTATGGGATTGAGGTAAACAGCTATTTTACACTGGTGAACCCGACAAAGCTGTACAAGGAAGTGACAAACCACGAAATAGACGAGATAGAGAAGAAGATAAAGAGTGATCCTTTATCACTTCTTGATGCCTCGTACCTTGATAAGATTAATAAAAAGCTTAAAAAAAAGATGTCATTTATGGCTGTGACAAGCGGTGATACGATTATTTACAAAGGTAATCTCAAGGATAGCGAGAATCTTGATGCTTACCTTATGAACGAAGAGTCAAAGAGTGAGAATGAACTTGAAGGCCCACGAATTGTAACTATTCAAAAACGGGAATATATTGTAAAAATCAACAAGGTCAAATATGATGACAATACATCAGGACATATATTTATCTTTACGGAATATGGAAGCGGATTCCCGCAGGTTAGAAAAATGATTGGAGAGATGATGTTAGCAATAGTGATAATACTTGTTATTACAAGTGTGTTGCTGACTGTATGGATATACCGGAGTGTTATGAAACCACTTAAAGAATTCACTTTGGCAACCAGAAAAATCTCAGAAGGTAATCTTGAATTTGAACTAAAGAAAGAATCAGATGATGAGTTTGGTGAACTGTTTGACGATTTCAACAAGATGAGAATCAGACTTAAAGAGGCATCCGAGGACAGGATACGTGATGACAATGAGAGTAAAATACTTATACGTAACATTTCCCATGACTTAAAGACTCCTCTTACATCAATAAAGGGATACGTTGAAGGAATTATGGATGGTATCGCCGACACACCAGAGAAGATGGACAAGTATATAAGAACCATTTACAACAAGGCTAATGATATGGACAAGCTTATAGGCGAGCTTACAGAATATTCAAGAATCGATACGAACAGAGTTCCGTATAATTTTTCTAAGGTAAAAATTGTGGATTACTTTGACGATTGTGTGGATGAAAACAGAATAGATTTAGAGCAGAAGGGAATAACTCTAAATTACATCAATTATGTGGCAGAGGATACTCTCGTAATAGCGGATGCTGAGCAGATGAAGAGGGTAATTAACAATATCATCAGCAATTCAATTAAGTATATGGATAAAAAACAAGGGATAATAAGCATTAGGATACTTGATGAAGAAGAATTTATACACATAGAGCTTGAGGACAATGGAAAAGGCATTGAACAAAAGGATTTGCCAAAGATATTTGAACGTTTTTATAGAACTGATGAATCCAGAAACAGCTCTCAGGGAGGCAACGGAATCGGCTTATCGATAGCCAGAAAAATTATTGAGGAGCATGGTGGAAGAATCTGGGCAACCAGCAAAATAGGAATGGGAACTACCATTCACATATCACTTAGAAAATATATGGAGATGAGATAATGGCAAAGATTTTGATAGTAGAAGACGAACTTAGTATAGCGGAGCTTGAAAAAGATTATTTGGAAAGGGCAGGTCACGAGGTAGTGATAGAGACTACAGGTGATGGCGGGCTAAAAACAGCATTGGAAAGGGATATTGATCTGATTATTCTTGATTTGATGCTTCCGGGAATATCAGGAATTGAAGTGTGTAAAAAGGTTCGCGAAGAAAAAGATATGCCTATCCTTATGATATCAGCAAAGAAAGATGACACAGACAAAATAATAGGACTGGGTATGGGTGCGGATGACTACATGACAAAACCCTTCAGTTTTGGGGAGATGGTGGCAAGAGTAAACGCACACTTGTCAAGATATGAGAGATTAAAGGGCTCAAACGAACAGAAAAACGAGATAGTAGCGATAAGAAATTTAAGAATCGACAAGACAGCCAGAAGAGTTGAAGTGGATGGAGAAGAGAAAATACTAACCGCCAAGGAATTTGACTTGCTGACTTTTTTGGCAGAGCATCCTAACAGAGTATTTACAAAGGATGAATTATTTACTAATATATGGGGGATGGAGTCAATAGGAGATATAGCTACAGTGACAGTTCATATTAAGAAGATAAGAGAAAAGATTGAATACTCCTCAGCTAATCCGCAGTATATCGAGACAATCTGGGGCGTGGGATACCGCTTCAAGGTATAGTAATTGGTTTTTACGCCGCAGATTGTCTCACTCCGTGAGATGCGCACTCGTGCACAAGATATAATGATTTAATGGAGACCAGCTATGAAAAAGATAGTTTTACCAAAACATGTAAAGTTAATAATAGATATTTTAGAGCAGAATGGATTCGAAGGCTACGCTGTTGGCGGATGCGTAAGAGACTGCATACTTGGAAGAGAACCGAAGGATTGGGATATTACAACAAACGCTTTGCCACAGCAGGTCAAAGCTCTTTTTAACAGAACGATAGACACAGGAATAAAGCATGGGACAGTCACGATTATGATGAACCATATAGGCTATGAAGTCACGACATATAGAATAGATGGTGAATATGAGGATGGACGTCATCCAAAGGAAGTGCTGTTCACACCTAGCCTTATAGAAGACTTGAAGAGAAGAGATTTCACAATCAACGCAATGGCATACAATGACAGAAGTGGCGTGGTAGATGAATTTGGCGGACTTAATGACCTTGATGCCGGTATTATCAGGTGTGTTGGAAATGCTCATGACAGATTTAGTGAGGATGCGCTTAGAATGATGAGAGCAGTAAGATTTGCTGCTGAGCTTGGATTTACAATAGAGGATAACACCAGGAAGGCGATAAAAGAACTTTCCGGAAATCTTTCGTTAATAAGTGCCGAGAGAATAAGGGTAGAGCTTGAAAAACTTATTGTATCTAACAATCCGGGGATGATAAGAGATGCATATGAACTTGGAATTACAGGAATAGTATTTCCGGAATTTGATGCGATGATGAATACTCCACAGAACTCCCCATACCACTGCTTAAACGTGGGGGAACACACCATAGCAGTAATGGAGAATATAGAAAAAGACAAGGTCTTAAGACTTGCTGCCCTGCTTCATGATATAGGAAAACCAAAGTCACATACTACAGACAGTGATGGAATTGACCACTTCCATGGTCATGAAGAGATAGGAGCCGATATGGCAAGAGTAATACTTAGAAGACTCAGGTACGATAACAAGACGACGGAAGCAGTAGTCAAGCTTGTAAAATATCATGATTATCCGCTCCGCGCAGATGAAGTGGTTATAAGAAAAAGTATGAACAGGATAGGAATGGATATATATAAGTCATATCTTTCACTGAGGGATGCCGACCTTGAAGGCAAGAGCGAATATAGCAGGGAAATAAATAAAACACTTTTTGAAGATATATATAAGGTATATGAAGAAGTGATGAAACAAAATCCTTGCGTTGTGACGAAGGACCTTGCAGTAAACGGCAGAGATTTGATGGAGGCAGGCGTTAAAAAGGGTGAAAAAATAGGAGATATAATAAATACACTTCTTGAGCTTGTGATTGAGAATCCTTCACTTAACACAAGGGATAAACTTATTGAAAAAGTCAAAGAACTAGCGTAATCATAAAACCTCTTTACTATTCATAATATAGAATGGTAAAGGGGGTTTTTTTTGTGAAAGAAAGAGAAATAGCACCAGGCGTGCTTGCGCAATATAATCTCGAGGTGACAGGAATCAGTAAGATTAGAGGAGGGTATTTGCTGTCCACAGATGAAGGAGGTTATATATTAAAGGAAAGCTCAAGAACAAAGGAGCGGATAGAGTTTGAAAATCTGATACATAATAGACTAAAGGAGACAGGTAATATACTAAGTGATGAACTTGTTGCAAACACTGAAGGTGAATATGTGACAAGTGATAACTATGGAGTCAAATACGTTATAAAAAAATGGTATGGGGGAAGCCCGTGCTCGCCCACCGGAAGAACAGATGTGATAAGAGCCATAAAAAATCTTGCTCTTTTTCATAAAGAAGTTAACGGATTGAATTGTGTATCATCATCAAAAAGACAGATAGACATAGAAGAGCAGTACGCGAAATATAACACAGAGTTAAAACGTGCAAGGAATTTTATCAGAAAAAAGAAGAGAAAAACTGATTTTGAAATAGAGGTGTTAAGAAGCTTTGATAGATATTATCCGGAATGTGAAGCCAATCTTATGAGGCTGAAAAGTGATAAATTCAAGAGATACAAGGAAAGTGCCACGCAGAATAATGAAGTCTGTCATGGAGATTTCAGTTATCATAATATTTTGTTTAATCAGGAGAGAAACAGACCTGTTGTGATAAGTATGGAAAGTGCATATTTTGGTATGAATATACAGGATGTTTACAAATTCATAAGAAAAGTTCTTGAGAAAAATAACTGGGATGAACATCTTGGAATGGATTTGATTGAGTCATATGATAAGATAAAAACGATTTCAAGACAGGAGAGGGAGCTTATGTCAATAATGATGAGTTATCCTGAAAAATTCAGAAAATTAGTTAATCACTATTACAATAACAACAAGGCATGGATATCAGATAAGAACATAGAAAAGCTTGGTCTTATAAGAGAACAATCCCAGGCGAGAGAAAAGTTTACAATTAATTTGTAAAAAATTAATGACAATTAATTTGTGATAGGATATAATACAATGGATAATGCGATTTTACCAGAGTATTGTAAAAGGAGTACTTATGAAGAAAATTATATTTGCATTATTTTTTATCATGTCTTTCGCTGTCACATTTACCGGGTGCAGTGGTGAGAAAAAAAAGCCTATACAAAAGGGCAGGGATATGATAAAGATAACGACTAAAGAGCCGGAGGAGACAACGCAGGAAGATGAGAATCTCAACTATGACGTTAAGGATCTGGCAGTTGTTTTAAGTGTGGACCTTGAGAGTTCGCAGATTATATTAAAGAGTTTACAGAACAACGAAGAGTATGTACTTCAGTATAATGGAGCCTGTGATATCACAGATAAGTATGGAGACATAATAGCAATGTCGCAGATTGAAGACGGTGAGATTGTTGACAGCTACTATATCAATGCGAATGCTAAGCTTGTAAAGCTTCACATATCAGAGAAAGCATTTGAATATAAGAAGGTTTCTAAATTTCATTATAGTGAAGAAGATAAGATTTTTGAGATGAGAGATTCCAAATACTCTTTCGACGATTCATTGGTAGTTACATCAGATGGAGCAGATATTGAACTGTCTGAGATATCAGATATCGATGAGCTTACAGTGAAGGGCATAGACAAGAAGGTGTGCTCGATTATTGTCACAAAAGGTCATGGATATATTAAGCTTGACAAGACAGACCATTTCGTTGGAGGAATACTGGAGCTTGGAAGAGAGAAAATGGTACTTATAACCGACGATATGTTAGTGACTGCGCCTGAGGGCACATATAAGGTTACAGCAACAGTAGGAGGAGTTGGAGGGACCAAAGAGATAACTGTAAACAGAGATGAAGAGATAAGACTTAAGCTTACCGATTTTCAGGACGAAGCGAAGAGATATGGTTCATATAGCTTTGAGATATCAGTTGAGGGAGCTACGCTATATGTAGATGGAAGAAAAACAGATTATTCCTCACTTGTTGAACTGCCGTATGGCTCGCACGAGATAAAGGTCGTGGCAGAGGGCTATAAGACATACAAGGAGACAATACTTACAGATGAAGTCTTTGAGACAAAGACGATTGATTTAGAAGGGGAAGATTCTTCCTCAGAGACAAACGATGACGATGATGGAAGTGAGACTATATCACCAGAGGAGTCTGCTGACAAGAAGAATCAATTAATATATATAGATGCGCCGGCTGATGCCCAGGTGTATTTCGACGGCACACTAAAGGGAGTTGCACCTGTCAGTTTTGATAAAGTAACAGGTACCCACTTAATTACACTGCGTCGGGAAGGATATGGTACGAAGATGTACACTATCGAGGTTGCCGATAATGGTGATGATATACATTTTGTGTTACCGGATATGGTTGCAGGCGATGGATGAAAGACTACTATAGATTAGGTCTTTCGATGAAAGGAGAATTTTTACAATGGATTACAAAAAATTATACGAAGAATGGCTTACAAACCCTTATTTTGATGATGCTACAAAGGCAGAGCTTAAAGCTATAAGTGATGATGAGAATGAAATCAAGGAAAGATTTTATCAGGAGCTCGAATTTGGTACAGCAGGACTTAGAGGAATTATTGGAGCAGGTTTAAATCGTATGAATATATACACTGTTAGAAAGGCTACACAGGGTCTTGCCAACTACATCAACAAGGTTGGTGGAGCTGACAGAGGCGTAGTTATCGCTTTCGATTCAAGAAGAATGTCACCGGAGTTTGCAGACGAAGCAGCACTTTGTCTTGCAGCAAACGGAATTAAGGCATATGTTTTTGAAAGTCTCAGACCAACACCGGAACTTTCATTCGCAGTTAGAGAATTAAAATGTATAGCAGGTATAAATATCACAGCAAGTCATAATCCGGCAGAATACAATGGATATAAGGTATACTGGGAAGATGGTGCACAGATAACGCCACCTCATGATGTAAATATTATGGACGAAGTTAAGTCAGTACATGACTTTAATAAAGTATTAACAATGGACAAAGAAGAAGCCAAGGCTAAGGGCTTGTACGTTGTAATAGGTTCTGAAGTAGATGACAAGTATATGGAAGAACTTAAGAAGCAGGTTAAATGTCCTGAAGCTATCAAGGAAGCTGGCAAAGATATAACTATCGTATACACGCCACTTCATGGTACAGGTAACATTCCTGCAAGAAGAATTCTTAAAGAAATCGGATTTGATAATGTATATGTGGTAGCTGAGCAGGAGCTTCCAGACGGAGAGTTCCCAACAGTTTCATATCCAAATCCGGAAGCAGCAGAAACATTTGAGCTTGCACTTAAGCTTGCAAAGGAAAAAGATGCAGATTTAGTACTTGCAACAGATCCTGATGCAGACCGACTTGGTGTATATGTCAAGGATTCAAAGACAGGAGAATATATCACACTTACAGGTAATATGTCGGGATGTCTCCTTGCTGATTATGAAATCAATCAGGTTAAGGCACACACAGGAATACCTGCAGATGGCGCATTAATCAAGACAATAGTTACAACAAATATGGCAGATGCTATCGCGGATTACTATGGCGTAGAGCTTATTGAAGTATTAACAGGTTTCAAATATATCGGACAGCAGATTAAGGGCTTTGAGGAATCAGGAAAGGGAACATACTTATTCGGATTCGAAGAAAGTTACGGATGCCTAATCGGAACACATGCAAGAGACAAGGATGCAATCGTGGCAACAATGGCTCTTTGTGAGGCAGCAGCATACTATAAGACAAAGAATATGACACTTTGGGATGCTATGATTGATATGTATGAGAGAATGGGATATTACAAAGATGATATCCGTTCAATTACATTAAAGGGAATCGAAGGACTTAACAAGATTCAGGAAATTCTTGAGACACTTAGAAATAATACTCCATCAGAATTTGGTGGATACAAGGTGTTATCAGCAAGAGATTATAAGCTTGATACAATTAAGGATATGGCTACCGGTGAAGTAAAACCAACAGGACTTCCAAAGTCTAATGTTTTATATTACGATCTTGAAGATAACAACTGGTTGTGCGTAAGACCTTCAGGAACAGAACCAAAGGTTAAATTCTATTTTGGAGTTAAGGGTTCATCACTTGAGGATGCTAATGCTAAATCAGAGGCACTTGGTAAAGAAGTAGTAGATATGATTAATAAGATGCTTTAGCAAGCGTCTGCGGAATGGAGATTAATATGGCAGAAGAGAAATTCGTTTGGACTGAGAGAAAAAGAACTATATTTGGGTTACCGTGGTCATTCACAAAGTACAAACTGACGAATGAAAAGCTTATGACAGACAGTGGATTTCTTAATAAAAAGGAAGAAGAAGTCCGTCTTTACAGAATTATGGATATGACTCTTGAGAGACCTTTAACACAGAGAATCTTTGGACTTGGAACAATAAAATGCAATTCAGCAGACAAGTCCACACCGATTTTTTATATTAAGAATATTAAAGAGTCAGAGAAAGTTAAGAATATGTTATCGGATATGGTTGAGAGTGAACGTGCGAAAAAGAGAATTTCAGGACGTGAATTTATGGCAACAGAGTTTGATGACGACGACATAGTGTAAAGAATCAGAACCAAATCAGTTGGGCGACTAATTGATTTGGTTCTTTTTGCAGTCAAAGAGAATATACATATATTATGATTTGGTGATGGGAGGATTATTATGGAGTTAGTCAAATCGAATATATGTATGAGCAGAGTCAAAGCGGAAAAAAACACACAGATTACACTCGATGATGATGTGATTGTAAGTGATTCAAACCCTGATGTTGATGAGATACTTGCAAAACACACAGAGGTAACAGATGAAAGTGTTAAGATATTAGATGGCAAAATTCTGATAAAGGGCAAGCTGTGCTATAAGATACTATACGAGGCGAAAGGCGAGAGTGGACTTTATCATATGAGTGGAAGTATACCTTTTGATGAGGTCATCAATATGGATGAAGTTAAAGATGGTGACAACATCTCGGTAAACAGCCATATCGAAGATGTGAGCATATCTACAATCAATTCAAGAAAAATTAATGTAAGAGCTGTTGTGTCTTTTCAGGCATACTGCGAGGAGATGTATAATGAAGATGTGATAGTTGATGTCAATGACGCAGATGGTGCCGACTACATAAAAAAGCCTCTTGAAGTTTTGAATCTTGTGATTAACAAGAAAGATGTATACAGAATAAAAGAGGAGATAGAACTGGATAATAACAAGCCTAATGTTGGTCAGATTATCTGGGACAATATGTGTATCAGAGATTTAAACTTTGCACTACAGAATGATGTCCTTGAAATAACGGGAAATATGAATGCATTTATTATGTATATGTCAGAAGATGGCAGTGGACCAATTAGTTTTTTTGATAAGACAATGCCGTTTAAAGGTTACATAGATGTTGAAGGTGCAACTACTGATATGATCCCGGGAATCGATGTCAAGATGTACCAGGGAACTCCTGAGATAGTAAAGGATAGTGACGGTGAAAACAGAATAATACGATGTGAAGCAGTGATAAGTGTAGACATAAAGGTGTATGAAGAAGAGCAGGTAAGCGTAATAACAGATATATACTCGCCGTATGTAAATCTTGTAAAAGAGGAGAAGGCAGGAAGCTTCTACGCTCTTCTGGTACACAATCAGTCTGCAACAAAAGTATCAGGAAGACGGAAATTTGACAGTACTGACAGGCGTATGCTTCAAATATGTAATTCCACATGTACTGTAAAAATAGACGAATCACAGATTACAGAATCAGGAATAAATGTAACCGGCGTGGCTGATGTAAATGTTGTCTATGTATCCACAAGGGATGATATGCCGTTTGGGTATGAGAATATATTGGTGCCATTTGAGCATAATATAGAGGCATCGGGAACTGCAACAGACTGTGTATTTTATATAAGACCTAAGTTAGATGAATTAAACGTTACTATGGTAAGTACCGATGAAGTAGAAGCAAAGGTGTCAATATCACTCGATACAATGGTAATAAAACCATTAGAAGTAAATGTAATTACTTCACTTTCAGAGGAACCGTATGATGATATGGAGATAAGAAAAAGCCCGAGTGTTGTTATACATTTTGTAAAAGAGGGAGAGAGTATCTGGCAGATAGCAAAGCAGTATCACACAACTGCCCAGAGCATAATGACAGTAAACCATCTGCAAACTGAGAATTTGAAAAAAGGAATGAGTTTGCTTCTTGTAAAACAAGTTGCACATAAAACTTCGGTATAGTATTATAAAATTACAAAACTGAGGAGATATCGGAATATGGATAAAATAGGATTAAAAGCATACGGAAAAATTAATCTTGCGCTTGATGTGGTCAGAAAAAGAGAAGATGGCTATCATGAAGTCAGAATGATAATGCAGACAGTTAAGATGTATGACTATATTCAGATTAAAAAGACAAAAGAAAAGGGAATCAAAATAGTAACCAATTTATCTTTTCTTCCAACTAATGAGAATAACTTGGTATACAAGGCAGCGAAGCTTTTGATGGATGAATTTGGTATAGATACAGGAATAGAGATTAAGCTGGATAAATTCATACCGGTGGCAGCGGGAATGGCAGGTGGAAGCTCGGATGCTGCAACAGTGCTTGTTGGAATCAACAAGATGTTCTCTCTTGGACTTAAGAAGCATGAGCTTATGGAGAGAGGGGTAAAGATTGGAGCAGATGTTCCTTATTGCGTACTTAGGGGAACCTGTCTTGCGGAAGGAATTGGAGAGAAGCTTACGACACTTAAATCTGTACCAAACTGTTATGTGGTGATTATCAAGCCTGGTGTAAATGTATCGACAAAATTCGTGTACGAGAATCTTCATGCAAATGAGCTTGAATATCATCCGGACATAGATGGAATGATTAGAGATATCAACAATCAGGATTTAAAAGGGGTTGCAGCCAAGCTCTCTAACGTGCTTGAAACAGTGACTGAGGAAGCTTATCCGGAGATTAAAGAGATTAAGGAAAGTCTTATAGAGGATGGTGCCATGAATGCGCTTATGAGTGGAAGTGGACCTACAGTTTTTGGATTGTTTGAGGACAGAGATGTAGCAGAAAAAGCACTTCGTAACATTAAGAATAAAGGTCTTGGAAAACAGGTATTTGTAACAGAGATGTTTAATATTGACAGAAAATAATAATGGAGAAAAATATGAGTAACAATATGATGATAAACGAATATTTGCCACTTAGAGAGGTTGTATTTAACACTCTTCGAGATGATATTTTAAGAGGTGAACTGGAACCGGGAGAAAGGCTTATGGAGATTCATCTTGCAGAAAAGCTGGGCGTCAGCAGAACTCCTGTAAGAGAAGCGATTCGTAAGCTTGAGCTTGAAGGTCTCGTAAAGATGATACCGAGAAGAGGGGCTGTAGTTGCATCGATTACTATAAGTGATCTGGAAGATGTTCTTGAGGTTAGAAAAGTGCTCGAACAGTTAACGGTTAAGCTTGCATGTGAGAAAATTACAGATGAGGAGATAGCACTTCTTAAGAAATATCACGAGGAATTTGCAAAAGCAATCAACACAAATGATTTGACATCACTTGCAGAAAAGGATGTATCATTCCACGACGTGATATACAATGCAAGCCACAACAATAGACTTATACAGATTCTTAACAATCTTCGTGAGCAGATGTACAGATACAGACTTGAGTACATCAAAGACAGACAAAAACGTAAGCTTTTAGTCTCTGAACATGAGAAGATTCTTAACGCTGTGATGAATCGAGACAGTACTACTGCTGAGGCGGCAATTGATGCACATATAGCAAATCAGGAAAAGACAATTATTGAGAATTTAAATATGTGATATCAATTTAAGAATTTAAGAATCTTAAATTGGTATTCAACTTCTACATCGTCACAACCGTAGATGAGTCTTCGGTAATCGTCGTAGCCAAGAACACACTCAAGTTGTTCTTTGGATTCATCAGGAACAACACTGTTTACACAGTCTACAAAGCAAAGTGGAGGATAGAGAACACACCACCAGTTTTTGCCCTGATGTTTACCGATGTATATCCTTATGGCGTCATAATTTCCTGGAGGGAAAGATATGTCGCCATATTTTTTTGCTGGAAAATAACAGTTTTCATAATTAATATGTACATCATAATTGTAGCCATTTTCACGGATAACATTTTGGGCAACAGATAAAATATGGGATTCATATGCCTTAACAATTTCTTTTGATTTATGTACATCATCACAGTTGGAAAGCAGTGGTTTCATAAATTCTACGACCGCATCTTTTACCTTGAGCTTAAGTGCCTGGTCACCATCGCTGTCGCTGTTTGCAATCACGTGAAAGCGAAGAATCTTATCTGCAATTTTTTTCTGAAGGTCATCATTTTCTTTGTGCGTTAATCCACTAAATCCATACACAAGCAAAACACTTATTAACAACAACAAAATTTTTTTTATCATTTTTACCACCTCATATTACATTGATGTGAAGAGTATAGACAATATGGTGGATAAATATTCAAAAAAAAGATTTTTTTGTGGATGATAGCGTGTTATAATCAATATATATTGAAAATAATGAGGAGAAAAAATGAAGAATATAGATTCGTTGGCACCGGTTGGTGTTTTTGATTCAGGCGTGGGAGGACTTACGGTCGCAAGAGAGATTATACGTCAGCTTCCCAATGAGAAAATTGTATATTTTGGGGACACGGCAAGAGTCCCATATGGTAACAAATCAAAGGAAAATGTTATCAAGTATTCAAGACAGATTATTAGATTTCTGATGAGCAAGAATGTTAAGGCGATTGTTGTTGCATGTAACACGGCAAGTGCCATCGCTCTTGAAGAGATACGACCGGAGATTGACATTCCAATTATCGGTGTGGTGAAGCCCGGTGCGAAGGCGGCGGCAGCAGTGACTAAGAATAAGAAGATAGGAATCATCGCAACAGAAGCTACTATCAACAGTAATATTTATACAGATGTGCTTAAAGAGAAGGATAAGGATATCGTGGTATATGGTAAGGCCTGTCCGCTTTTTGTGCCTCTGGTTGAGGAGGGATTGTTAGACGACCCGGTAACTGATGAGATTGCAAGAAGATATCTTGCACAGCTTAAGAAGGAGGATATTGATACTTTGATACTTGGATGTACACATTATCCTCTTATAAGGAAAACTGTAGGACGCATAATTGGCGATGGTGTTACACTTGTAAATCCGGCTTATGAGACAGCTACAAGTCTGCTAAAGCTTCTTGAAGAGAACCATATGGCAGCAGGAGATGAGCACCAGTATGAGAGTGGAATGTACGAATTCTATGTAAGTGATACTGCAGATAAATTCAAGAAATTTGCCAACTCAATTATGCCATTTAATATTGAGACAATAGGCCAGATAAGCGTGGAGGAATACTAAGGATGAATAAGAATGTAGTTATATCTATGAGTGGTCTGCACAATACGGGCGGTGATGATGAAAACATCGAATTGGTTGTGGCAGGTACATACTATAACAAAAACGGAAAACATTATCTTATATATGAGGAATCGGATGATGATGGACTAAATCTTCATAAGAACACGATTAAGGTTACAGATAAAACAGTTGAATTAATAAAGAATGGAGGTTCAGATTTTCATCTTTTTTTCGAGGAGAACAGAAAGAGCTCAAGCTATTACAAAACACCATATGGAACCTTTGCCATGGATGTTACAACAACAGGCTTGCAAATTGACAGCAGACAGGACTCTATGGATATAGAAATAAGGTATGCGCTTGCAATCAACTACGAGCATACGTCAGACTGCATGATGAGCATTAAGGTAAAGGAAAGTAACGGTTAGAATTGAGGTATATGAATGTACAATGTAAAAAAGAGAATATCGAAGATTTTGGCATTGGCAGTTGCTGTTACGTCACTATTTTCTACAGGAACAATTAATATAGCGTATGCTGAGACTTTTATGGACGGATATTTTGTAGCTGCGACAAATGACGACGGAACCCTTACTATTACAAACTATAATGGTGGCTACAATGATGATACTGAAGGTTACACAGTTCTTGAAATACCATCAGAGATTAATGGAAAGACTGTTACAGCGATTAAAGAGAAAGCATTTAGTGCTTATTATGATTCAAAGGCAGGCGTGTATGAGCCTAATGAAGTACCATGCTCAATAGAGGAAATCATAATTCCGGATACAGTAAAGAGTGTAGGTGATTATGCGTTTTATGGCACTAATTCAGTCAAAAAATTCACTTTCTCAAAGAATCTTGAGTCCATAGGACATGATGCTTTTGCAGAGACAAAATGGTATAACTCAGCGCTTGCGGCAACGGTAGACCATTTGGTAATAAACGGAATTATTATAGGTTCCAACAAAAAAACAGGCACACTGATAATTCCTGAGGGAATTAAGAAAATAGCTCCATATGTTTTTCTGGATGCAACGGGACTTACAAGTGTAACATTTCCAAACTCGCTTACAGAGATTGGAGAATATGCTTTTGCAGGATGTGAAAGTCTTGCAACGATTAACAATCTGAGTGCTGTAAAGGTGGTTGGATATGGTGCTTTCCAGGGAACTAAATACGAGAGTCAGGTAACCACAAATGGACAAACTACAACTACCACTAAAAAGCAGATAACCATTAAACCGACTACGAAGACAGAGACTACCACAGAGAAAGATACAACTACAGAGAAAGAGACGACTACAGAGAAAGAGACGACTACAGGTAATGATGTAACAACGAAAAAAGAGTCTGAAAATCAGACAACTGCTACAGAGAGACCTACTGAGCCGGAGACTACAGCTCCTTCTACAGTGCAAATTGATTTATCGAAAGCATCGATTGTAATCTCAAGAAAATCATACACCTATACAGGCAAAAAGATAATGCCTAAAGTAACCGTCAAGGTGGATGGCAAGGTTGTAAGCAAAACCAACTACACGGTAAGCTACAAGAACAACATTAAGTGTGGAAAAGCAATTATTACAGTAAAAGGAAAAAATAATGCAATAAAAAGCAGACAAAAAGCATTTAATATTACAAAGAAGTCAATACGCGCCAAAGATATGAAAATTATAATGGCTGCTAAGGTAAGGCTTAGGGGAAAAGCTGTAAAACCAAACGTGGTAATAAAATTCGGCACAAGAAAACTTCGGAAAACAGATTACAGGGTAGTATACAGGAATAACAAAAAGGTCGGAAGAGCGACAGCTACTATAACAGGTAGAGGAAATTTCACGGGAAGTATTACAAAGAGATTCAGAATCGTAAAATAAGGTTTTGTTTTTTACTAATAAGGGAGAAAGATACTGTTAACATGGCACCATATAGAATGGAGGAGCTGTATGAAGAGGAAACTTTCGAAACTATTAGCATTTGTAGTGGCATTCACCTATGTGTTTGCCGGGGGAATGGAGAGAAAAACGTATGCTGCCAATTTATTTTTGTATAACGATTTTGTTATGTTAGTTAATGACGATGGAACGTTGACTATAAATAGCTATAATGGCGGTTTTAATGATGATTTTGATTATACTATTATGACAATACCTTCAGAAGTCAGCAGAACAGAGAATGGGGAGTTAGTGACAAGGACTGTTACTGCTATAGGAGAGAAAGCGCTTAGCGCATATTATGATTCTAATGCTGGTGCTTATGATCCGGATAAGGTACCTTGTTCGATAGAAGAGATTGTGATTCCTGATACAATCACAACGATTGGTGATGAAGCTTTTTACGGAACAAATTCAATTGAGAAAATTAGTATTCCAAGCAGTGTCACTGATATTGGATATAATGCATTTACTTACACAAAATGGTTAAATACATCTGTGAGTGCTTCAGATGGAAATTTTGTAGTAAACGGAATTCTTTTGGGAACAACAAAGAAGACAGGTAGTTTAATTATTCCTGAAGGAATTAAGAAGATAGGTGCCGGTGTATATGAGGATGCAACAGGAATAAAAAGTGTTGTATTTTCAGATACAATAGAAGAAATTGGAAAGCAGGCTTTTTCAGGTTGTACAGGTATTACACAGATAACTATTGAAGGAAAAATGAAGTCAATTGGGCAGTGGGCTTTTCTTGGTTGTACAAATCTTGCTACTGTATCTGGAATTGAAAAAGTTGGGTATATTGCAGAAAATGCTTTTGATGGAACTAGGTATATAATTCCGGAGACAACTACAACAAGGAAAATAGTAGTTATCACTACAACGAAGGCGACAACAGAAGCAGCAACTACAGAAACTGTTGCGACGACAGAAGCATCTGAGACAACAACTCAGGAAACAACGAAGACTCCGGGAGGAGCAGGTTCTGCAACAGAAGCACCGAAGGAGACAACGACAGAAGAGGAGACAACGACAGAAGAGGAGAGAACGACAGAAGAGGTAACAACGACAGAAGAGGAGACAACAACAGAAGAGGAGACAATAGAATCTACCATAGAAACTGAGACACCGGAGGGGACAACTGAAACTGAAAGTACAACAGAGGAAGAGATCAAAGAAGACATAACTACTGAGACAGAAGAGGAGACAAGCTCAGAGGAAACAGTTGAAGCGGAAGAAACAACAACAGAAGAAATAATAAATGAAACCACAAAAGAAACAGAACCGGAAGCCACATCGGAAGAAGAGACAACCGATTCTGTTATAGCAACAGAGACACCAGAGGAAACAACTGAAACTGAAAGTACAACAGAAGAACCAGAGAGTGGAACAACAACGGAGACTTCGAAGGTGGAAAATACAACAGAAGTCTATGATGAAACCACTAAAGAGACGACAACGGAAAAAGGAAGTATAACAGAGACTTCAAAAGTGGAAAGTACAACAGAAGTCTCAGAGGAATCAACTAAAGAGATAACAACGGAAAAAGAAAGTGAAACTGAGGCTACAACAGAGAAGCCGACAGAGAAGCCGACAGAGAAGCCAACGGTTGCACTAAAATCCAGTAAAGTAACATTATCATCAAGAACAGCTACTTACACGGGTAAGGCAATTTCTATTGGTGCAGCTAAGGTAACAGGAAGCAAGGGTAAAGTAACATACACATATTACAGGAACCGTTCATGCACTATAAGGACATCAAAATCAGACGGAGCTTCGATTGGTGGAGCAGCACCAAAGAAAGTTGGGGTATATTATGTCAAAGCTTCTGTGGCAGCATATGCAGATTATGCGAAAGCTACAAGTAGTGCAGCTAAACTTGTGATAAAGAAAGCAAGTACAAAGGTAACACTAAAAGCCAGGACTGTAGAATATACAGGCAAACCAATCTCAATTGGAAAAGCAACTGTCAAGGGAAGTAAAGGTAAAGTGACTTATACATATTATAAGAATAAAGCATGCACCCGTAAGACATCGAAGGCAGATGGAGCAAAGAAGAGCGGAGCGTCGCCGAAGAACATCGGAGCATATTATGTTAAGATAATAGTTTCGGCAGATTCTAATTACAACGGAGCAACGCTTAAGGCAGTGAAATTGGTTATTAAGAAAAAATAGCGTAACTGTTTAGAGCCAACCTCAAAAACTGGCGTTTTTTCGGTGTGGCGTATCCGCCAAATAAACTTTAAAAGAAAAAATTTCATGGATGCAAGCATCCTTCTCTTTTTTCTTTTAAAGTTTGCTTGGCTCTGAACAGTTACAAAATAGTCTGGTAAAAGATACCCCCGCCTATTTTGGGTGGGGGTATTTTTTTATGTGCGCCTTGCGGCGCACGTTTCTAATGGGTGAAAGTCCCTAATCCGCCCTAGTAGTGGGAAGGATACAGCCAAGACCAAGGGTGTCCTATTCATAGCAACGACTATGATTAACGCGAGGGGAATCTGAAGGA
>JBGVIE010000039.1:0-29899 GCA_045122895.1 Lachnospiraceae bacterium | reverse complement strand
TGGAAAAATAATTTTTGAATCATTAGATAACATCTTCTGTGTCAGAATGATAGTAGAAGCGTAATTTATTACATATAAACATATTGTTTATTACATCAAGGTTCTTGAATTGATATTTTATGTTAGTGTGAATATATCAATACAAGAAAGGAGATAAGCTGGTATGAAAACTTTAGCTAAAGTATCAAAATTGGTATCAGAGAAGAGCTTAAAAAAAGAAGCTAATTCGATATGCTTAATTTTGTATAATCAGCCAAAAGAACCAAAAGATATTAAAAGATTTAAAAAGAAATAGTATTTTCTAATACGGTTCACAATTAGCACTGGTAAAACAGTGCTAATTCGTTTTTATAACAGCATTAAAAATGAGTATATTAACTAATTATTTGATAAGTCTTATGATTAAAGAGAATGTAATAAAAAAAGAAGATGAAGAATTATATAGATATGGATTATATATAGCGTTTAAAAAGTTGTTTTTCTATGCAATTATTATTGGTGTATGTGCTTGGGTTAAGAGTATTTTTACTGGTATTACTATGATGTTTTTCTTTTCGGCAATTAGAGAATATTCAGGGGGATTTCATTGCAAAAAAAGCTCTAATTGTATGGTTTTGTCTATTAGCAGTATACTTGTAAATGTGTTAATTATTAAATATAAATTATTACATGTGCGTATTTACAGATTAGCTATGTTGATATCTACAATTGCTCTGATTAAGTGGGGACCAATTGATTGTGATAATAAAAGAATAGATGAAGATGAAAAAAAAGAATTTTATAAACTTGAGATACGCTCGTTACTATTGATAAATTGTTTAGCTGTGGGTTTGATGATAATCAAAATGCAATGTATAGAAAAAGCAATTGAAGCTGCTGTTGGTATGGTAGCTGTAACTAGTATGATTACTATTAAAAAAAATACATAATTGTTCAGAGCCAACCTCGAAAATTAACGTTTTCTCGGTGTGGCGTATTGGCAGATATCTGAGCAGGGTATCTGTCAATTTTTATTTTTGGTAAAGTGTAATATTCATAAATATTTATAGATTTTTATTCAACATAGTGATACATTATTATTATTATTATTATATCGAACGAAAAAAATTTGCTAATCTGCATACTAACCACAAGGACCCAAAAGAAAACAAAGAGGATGAAAATGTTATGTTAATATATATATGCGATGATAATAAAGTACAACTAGAAGAAATAAGGAAATTGATAGAGTATTATTTTGATGAAAGAAATATAGGAACAAAAATTAAAACCTTCAATTCGTATGATGAATTGTACAATGAGGAAAAACTTAATAAAATAGATGTAGATTTATATTTCATGGATGTGGATTTGCATGACAAAAGCGGAATTGACTTGGCAGAATTAATTTTCAAAAAAAACACCAGTGGAAAACTTATATATATTTCAGCATATAAAGAATATGTGTTTGATGTGTTTCGAACAAATCCTGCTGATTATCTGGTAAAACCTATTGAGTATTCCAAATTAGAGAAGACGCTGAATCGTGTTATGAAGGATTATGAAATAAATGAACAGATTGAGATTGTAGTAAATAGAGAAAAGCGATTTATAAATTTGCGAGATATAAGATATATTGAAGGTAAAGGGAGAAAGTTAATTATTCATGCAATTGATTACAGTTATGAGATATACAAGACAATTGAAGAGATTTATAAGGAATTGAATAATCTGTCAAATTCATTTGTGAGAATTCATATGTCTTATATAGTAAATTATGAGCATATAGTAGAAGTTACATCGAAATTAGTTAAAATGGATAATGGTGCTAATATTAATATCAGCAGAAAATATAAAGATGGTTTTAATCAATTTAAAATTGAATATATGAAAAAGAAGAATACATTTTTTACATAAATAGAAAAACTGATAAAATAACAAAGAGGCCTCGCTTCAACGCTCAATGGTTAAAGCGAGACCTCTTTCTTTCAGCTAAGTTTAACAAGCTTAACTTTTGCTATTCGTTTCTTATCGAGGGATAATACTGTTAATTTTATATTGTCGATAGTAACGTTATCACCCACTTTTGGGAGTCGGTCCAGATGCTCGATTATGATACCTCCAAGAGAGTCATAGTCGTTTGATTCCAGTGAAAGTGATAATTTGTCATTGATATCTTCAAGGTTTGTACGACCTTCTATTATATATTCACTGTCGGATTTTTTCACAATCATATTTTCCTCGTCGGTGTCGTACTCATCTCTTATGTCACCTACGATTTCTTCAAGTAAATCTTCTAGTGTTACAAGGCCTGTAGCTACACCATATTCATCAAGTACGATGACCATATTTACAGAAGATTTTTTTATCTCCATCATAAGGTCTGACAGATTCTTTGATTCATATGTATAAAATGGTTCGCGCAGAAAATCTCTTACATCAAAAGGTTTTTTCTGGTCATACAGAAGCAGATCTTTCATATTGATTATTCCTATGACGTTGTCAAGCGAATATTCATATATAGGAAATCTCGTAAATCGTTCTTCTTTGAACAAGTCCATAATATGTTTGTAATCTGAATTCACATCTGCCATGACCATATCGATTCGTGGAATCATAATGTCTTTTACCTCTGTATCACCAAAGTCAAATACATTATTTATCATTTTACGTTCTTCGTTCTCAATTACGCCTGCCTCGTGTGATACGTTAACCAGTGTTCTTAGTTCGCCTTCTGTAATGGAGGTGCTGCCTTTGGAAGGATCAATTCTAAGCAGCATCATAAAACCGAGCGCAAGCTTATTTACAATATATATTATGGGGGTGAGAACAACCATTAATGCATAGATTATTCTTGCGTACACTAATGATATTTTCTCAGCATATATGGTAGCTATTGTTTTTGGAGTTATTTCTCCAAATATCAATACAAGTAGGGTAAGTATGCCGGTAGCGATACTGACTGCATAATTACCAAACAAATTCTGGGCAAGAATTGTAGCCAGTGATGAAGCAGCAATATTCACGATATTGTTACCTATAAGTATAGCACTGAGCATTTTGCCGGAATCGCTGATTACCTTGCCTACTACAATGGCGCTCTTGTTACCTTCATCGATAAGTGCCTGTATGCGGTATTTGTTAACTGTTGTAAGTGCTGTTTCTGCTGAAGAGAAGAAGCTTGATAATAATAATAAAACAATTAGTATAACAAGCTGCCATATTTCTCCTGAACTCAAATAATCATCTCCCTGTTAAAAAATGTAATCAACATAGAATTTTACACATAAATAGATAAAAAGTAAATATGAAATGAGAATTAAATATGAAAAAAGTTATTGAAGTGGTGGTGGCATCATTTGTCTGTGGTGTAACTGCAATAGTATTCATTTTGGCAAGTGCTTTGATATTGTACTGTTGTAATATGTATTTTTCAGACATAACAATTCCTGTAAGAGTTATGGTGGCGGCTGCAAATATACCGGGTTTTTTCTACATATTCAGAAAAGAAAAATACGATAAAAAAACAAAAATATTTATGGGAATGGCACAATTATTTTTGTTTTGTATAATATTATCAATATTTTCAGCTATGTATAAGTAAAAAAGTCTTTGAAAAATGAGAGAACTATGCTATAATGTCACAAGAATATTACCATTAAGGAGGGTTTCGATATGAAACACATTAAGACATTAACAAACAAGACTTTAAAGGACACTATGAAAAAGGGTGGATGTGGAGAATGTCAGACATCATGCCAGTCAGCATGTAAGACATCTTGTACAGTAGGAAACCAGAGCTGCGAGAACAAGTAATTTTGTTAGACATAACAATAATTAATGAACATTACATAACAGAGTCAGCTGATTAGTATGCTGACTCTGTTATCGTGTGTATACGACTATATTGTATATTTTAGTCAAATGCAGTGTTAAGGTGATAAAACATTTACAAAGAAAGGCATGGTATCAGGTGGTTCATTGTTATAAAAATAATGGCTATAATATAGTGCTTGATGTAAACAGTGGTTCTGTTCATGTGGTAGATGAAGTGACATATGATGTTATTTCTATGTATGAAGATAATGATGCAGACAGGATTGTGGAAGCATTAAAGAACTCTTATGATGAAAGTGAGATAAGAGAAGCCATTGAAGAAGTAGAGGAGCTTAAGAAGAGTGAGCAGCTCTTTACTGAAGATATTTACAGACAGTATATAACAGACTTTAAGAGCAGACAGACAGTTGTAAAAGCGATGTGTTTACATATAGCTCATGACTGTAACCTTGCTTGCAAGTATTGTTTTGCAGAGGAAGGCGAGTATCATGGAAGACGAGCTCTTATGAGTCTTGAAGTTGGAAAGAAGGCGTTAGATTTCCTCATTGAGAATTCAGGAAACAGACGTAATTTGGAGGTTGACTTCTTTGGAGGCGAACCTTTGATGAACTTTGATGTGGTTAAGGAGCTTGTGGCTTATGGTCGCTCAAAGGAGAAAGAATACAACAAGAATTTTAGATTTACACTTACTACAAATGGTGTACTTCTGAATGATGAAATTGCAGAATTTCTCAATAAAGAGATGGCAAATGTTGTTCTTAGTCTTGACGGAAGACAGGAAGTTAATGATAAGATGAGACCATTTAGAAATGGTAAGGGAAGTTATGAATTAATAGTTCCTAAGTTCCAGAAGCTTGCTGACAGCCGTAATCAGACTAATTATTATGTTAGAGGAACATTTACAAGAGATAATCTTGACTTCTCGCAGGATGTAATTCATTTTGCAGATTTAGGATTTAAACAGATGTCAATTGAGCCTGTTGTAGGAGCTGACGATGATTTTTACTCTATAAGGGAAGAAGATCTTCCTAAGATTATGGAAGAGTATGACAAGTTAGCCGTTGAATATATAAAGAGAGAAAAAGAGGGAAGAGGGTTTAATTTCTTCCACTTTATGATCGATTTAGAACAGGGTCCATGTGTGGCTAAGAGACTTTCAGGATGTGGTTCCGGAACAGAGTACTTAGCGGTAACACCTTGGGGAGACTTATATCCGTGTCATCAGTTTGTCGGACAGGAAGAATTCCTGTTGGGTAACGTATTTGATGGCATCACAAAACCGGATATTTGTGACGAATTTAAGTTATGCAATGTATACGCGAAAGAAAAATGCAATAATTGTTTTGCTAAATTCTATTGTAGTGGTGGTTGTGCCGCAAATTCGTATAAGTTCCATGGTTCGATAACTGATGCTTATGATATCGGATGTGAAATGCAACGAAAGAGAGTAGAATGTGCGATAATGATTAAAGCAGCATTATCGTCGTAGAGTTAACTTAAGTATTTATGTAAGGAGAGAGGAACAAAAAATGATGAAGTTTAGTAAGAAAAAAAGTATTATTGCTTTTATCTTAACTTTGGTAGTTATAGCAGGTTGTTGCTATACGGCAGGTTTTGGTATTGGCAAGAAGCAGAAAATGGGAGCTGCCGAGAATATTATTCTTGGTCTCGACTTAAAGGGTGGAGTTAGTATCACTTATGAAGTAGTTGATAATGATTTCACAAAAACTGAGTTTGATGATACTATGTATAAGCTGGAGTTAAGAGTAAATGACTACAGCAACGAAGCGGCAGTTTACAAGGAAGGCGATGACAAGATTACAGTAGATATTCCTGGTGCTGACAATGCAGAGGAAGTACTTGAAAAGATTGGTAAGCCTGGTTCATTATATTTTGCAACAGAGGTGTCAGAAGATGATCCTCTTGAAGAAGGTGAGCAGTCTACTACTATCAATTATGGTGGTGAAGAGACGGAATTCAAGATATGGGTAACAGGTGAACAGGTTGATGATGCTGATGCCAGAATTCAGCAGAGTGAGAATGGGGGAAAGAATGAAAATGTTGTAGCTCTTACATTTGACAAGGCTGGTGCTGAAGCATTTAAGGAAGCTACTACAGAATATCTCAACAAGCCAATCTACATCATATACGATGGTGAAATAATAAGCGCACCTAATGTTGAAAGTGTAATTAGTGATGGTTCAGCAGTTATCAACGGTCAGGATACATTTAAGGATGCTGAAGCTTTAGCTTCTAACATTAGAATTGGTTCACTTTCACTTGAACTTAAGGAAGTAAGCTCTAAGGTAGTGGGAGCTAAGCTTGGTAAGGATGCTATCAAGACTTCACTTTTTGCTGGTGCTATTGGACTTGTTATCGTAATGTTATTTATGATTTTTGCATACAGAGTTCCTGGTTTTGCAGCAAGTATCGCTCTTATTATGTATGTAGCGCTTGAATTGCTTATTCTTAACGCATTTAATATGACACTTACACTTCCTGGTATCGCCGGTATTATTCTCTCGATTGGTATGGCTGTTGATGCCAACGTAATTATTTTTGCCAGAATCAGAGAAGAGTTGGGTGCAGGAAGAAATGTAGAATCGGCTATCACAACCGGTTTCAAGAAGGCTACATCTGCTATCGTGGATGGTAATATTACAACATTTATCGCATCACTTGTGCTTATGTGGTTAGGTACAGGTCCTGTACAGGGGTTTGCCAAGACTCTTGCAATAGGTATCATTATATCAATGTTTACTGCAATGGTTGTATCGAGATTACTCGTTGTATCCCTTTACAAGATGGGATGTACATCAGTTAAGCTTTATGGTGTAACTAAAGAGAGAAAGACAGTTAACTTCCTCTCTAAGAAGATTATCTTCTTTGCATTATCAATCGTAATAATTGTTGGTGGTATTGCTACTATGGTAATTAATCAGGTTAATGATAAGGGAAGTCTTAACTTCAGTATTGAGTTTAAGGGTGGTATCTCCACAACAGTTAACTTTGACAAAGATTACAGCATTGAAGAATTCAATGATAAGATGAAGCCTGAACTTGCAGAAGCAATTGGTTCAACTGATATTCAGGGTCAGAAGGTCAGAGGAAGTAAGGAATTAGTTATTAAGACTCCTTTCATCTCAGATACTAATAAGAGAGCAGCTATGAGAGAGGTACTTGTTAAGTATGGTGCTGATGAATCAAGTATTGAGGAATCAAATATTAGTGCATCAGTTGGTAAAGAGATGAAGAAGAATGCTACTATAGCTGTTATTATAGCTACGATTTGTATGCTTGCTTACATCTGGATCAGATTTAAGAACTTCAAGTTTGCTACAAGTGCCGTACTTGCCCTTGTGCATGACGTATTAGTTGTATTAGGATTCTACGCTGTATCAAGAACAACAGCAGGTACAACATTTATCGCTTGTATGCTTACAATTGTAGGTTATTCTATCAATGCTACAATCGTTATTTTTGACAGAATAAGAGAAAACCTTGCGGCTAACAAGAATGAAGACCTTGAGGAAACAGTTAATAAGAGTATTACTCAGACACTGACAAGAAGTATTTATACATCTGTTACAACATTTGTAATGGTTGCAGTATTGTATATTCTTGGTGTTACAGCTATCAGAGAGTTTGCCCTTCCAATTATGGTTGGTATTGTATGTGGTGCTTACTCATCAGTATGTATTACAGGAGCTTTATGGCATGTAATGTCAAAGAAGAGCATGTCTAAGGTGTCTACATCTAAGAAGTCATCAAAGTAATTAGCTAATAAAAAAGCCCCATAATTTAATATGGGGCTTTTAAACTTTAAAGTAAACGAAGGAAAGGAATGAATGATAATATGCGTAAATTTTTTACTAAAATAATGTTATGTGCATCTTTAGCGGGAGCTTTAGCTTTTACGGGATGTGGAAGCAAGGATACAAAGAAAGATGAAACTACAACTACTGCATCAGGAGGGGCTGTGCAGGATGAATCATTACAGAAGGTTAAGGATTCGGGTAAATTTATACTAGGTCTTGATGCTACTTTTAAACCAATGGGTTACACTGACGAAAAGGATGAAATCGTAGGTTTTGATATTGATGTAGCCGAAGAGGTATGTAAGAGAATGGGCGTTGAATTAGTTAAAGAGCCTATTAACTGGGATACAAAGGAAGAAGACTTAAATGTGGGTAAGATTGACTGTATCTGGAATGGAATGTCTATCAATGAATCAAGACAGAAGTCTATGAATTTATCAGAAGCATATATGGAAAACGAGATGGTATTTGTTGTTACAGGTGACAGCAAGGATGCTACTATGGAAGACCTTGCAAATAAAAATATTGCTGTTCAGAATGGTTCATCAGCGCAGGAGATTCTTGAAGCTTCAGAGCTTGGAACTACAGCAACAATTACACCAATCGCTACTAATGTGGAGGCATTACAGCAGTTAGAGCTTGGTATTGTTGATGCGGTATTTCTTGACAGTGTTGTAGCTAATTATGAGATTACAACAGCACAGAAGAATTACAAGGTTCTTGAGGAAGGTCTTGAAAAAGAAGAATATGCAATCGGATTCAGAAAAGCTGACCAGGCACTTAGAGATGAGGTTCAGAAGATTCTTGGTGAGATGAAAGCTGACGGAAAGCTTGGCGAAATCTCAACAAAATGGTTTGGCAGCGATATTACAACTGTCAAGTAATAACATATAAGATACGGAGAGAAGAACATTGAGTCAGAAAGAGATATTAGATGTTACACAAATTCTATTAAAATACACAATTCCAACGTTAAAGTTATTTGCGTCGACAGTTATTTTTTCTATACCGCTTGGTATGATAGTGGCTATGCTCAAAAAGTGTAGATTTAAGCCGGTTGCATGGCTTACAAATCTGTATATTCTCATTATGAGAGGAACACCTCTCATGCTTCAGGTTATCGCGATTTATTATGCGATTCCTTATCTTAAGCTTAGCGAAGATTTGCCGGGACCGGTGAGAAGCGTTGTTGATTTGGTAGATATAAAGAGTCCAAATTATATGTTTGTAGCAGTGACTGTGGCATTTTCACTTAACTATGCTGCATATTTTGCTGAGATATTCAGAGGTGGAATTGAAGCTATTCCAAAGGGACAGTACGAAGCTGCTGCTTGTCTCGGAATGACTAAATCGCACACATTTTTTAGAATAATATTACCACAGGTAATTAAGAGAATATTGCCGGCAAGTTCTAATGAGATAATCATACTGATTAAAGATACTTCGCTGGCAAATGTAATAGCTTATTCAGAGATTATTATGAAGGCAAAACAGCAGATGCAGTTGTATAGTTCTCTGACTCCGCTGTTTATTGCGGGTGTGTTTTATTTGGCAGCAACAATAGTACTTACAGGAATATTTGCACTTATAGAGAAAAAGCTTGACTACTATAAGTAGAATTGGAGATTAGTATGGCAATTTTGGAAGTAAAAAATATATCTAAAAGCTTTGGCGATTTGTCTGTACTTAAGGATATTTCGTTTGATGTGTCACAAGGAGAGGTGCTTGCTATTATTGGACCGTCAGGAAGTGGAAAATCAACACTTTTAAGATGTATCAATCAGTTGGAAAAAGCTGACGGAGGTAGTGTTTTGGTAGATGGACTTACAATGTTCTCTACTAATGAGGCAGGCAAAGCTGTATATAGTGATAAGAAGACACTCAGAGACATAAGATTAAAGATAGGTCTTGTGTTTCAGAATTTTAATCTTTTTCCGCATATGAGTGTGTTACAGAACATTATTGAGGCACCGGTAAAGGTTCTTGGTATTCCGAAGGAAGAAGCTGTTCAAACTGCGAGAGAGTTACTGAAGAAGATGTCTTTAGAGACAAAGGAAAATGCGTACCCTTGTGAGCTATCAGGTGGACAACAGCAGAGAGTGTCTATTGCGAGAGCTTTAGCACTAAATCCTGAGGTTTTATTCTTTGATGAACCTACATCAGCGCTTGATCCGGAGCTTACGGGAGAGATTCTTAAAGTGCTTAGAGGTCTTGCAGATGAGAATATGACTATGGTTATAGTTACACATGAGATGCAGTTTGCAAAGAATGTAGCTAATCAGGTTATTTTTATGGATCAGGGTGTTATAGTGGAACAGGGAACACCGGAAGAAGTATTTGAAAATAGTCAGAACGAAAGAACAAAACAGTTTATTCAGAAGTTTTAATTCAATGAGGAGAGATATATGAAAGAGAAATGGTTAGTCCATTCAAAAAAGGCTGATTTCAACGCGATTGCAGCTAAATATCATATATCACCTATAACAGCCAGAATAATAAGAAACAGGGATTATATTGAAGATAAAGATATAAATCTCTATTTAAATGGAAGCCTTGGGGAATTACATTCTCCATGGCTTCTTAAGGATATGGACAAAGCTGTTTCTATTATAGAGAATGCTATAGATAATAAGCAGAGTATAAGGGTTGTTGGTGATTACGATATTGACGGAGTATGTGCCGGCAATGTATTGGTCAAAGGACTTGAGATGGCAGGGGCTTTTGTTAGTTTTGCCGTGCCTGACAGAATCATTGACGGATATGGAATCAATGAGAGAATAATCGAGGAAGCATATGAGGATGGTATCGATTTGATAGTGACCTGTGATAATGGTATCGCGGCAATTCCTGCGATACGAAGGGCAAAAGAGCTTGGTATGACGGTGGTGGTAACTGACCATCATGAAGTTCCTGCTGTTTTGCCTGAGGCTGATGCTATTGTGGATGCAAAACAGAAGGACTGTAAATATCCTTTTAAGGAGATATGTGGTGCTGTTGTTGCACTAAAGGTTATAACAGCTCTTTTTGAAAAGATGAACTATCATTCTGAGAGTATGGATGGACTTTATGAGCTTGCAGGAATAGCTACAATAGGAGATGTGGTTGACCTTAGGGATGAGAACAGAATTATAGCAAAGTATGCACTTAATATACTTACTAATACCAAAAATCCCGGTATTGCCTCCCTTAAGAAAGTAAACAATCTGGATGATAAAAAGATTTCAAGTTATCATGTTGGATTTGTTCTTGGTCCCTGCCTTAATGCGGGAGGAAGACTTGATACAGCTCTCAAATCCTATGAACTGTTAGCAGATAATAGTGTTAATTCCTATCTGTTGGCTATGGAGTTAAAAGAGCTTAATGATGACAGAAAGCAGATGACAATTGATAATGTTGATAAGGCTATTGAGATGATAGACAGCGATGAAGGTTATCAGAGGGATACAGTGCTTGTTATTTTTTTGGAAAAATGCCACGAAAGTCTTGCGGGAATAGTAGCCGGTCGAATAAGGGAGAGGTACAATAAGCCGACATATGTGCTTACAAATGCTGAGAATGGAATTAAAGGTTCAGGACGCTCGATTGAGGGTTACAATATGTTTGAGGAGCTGAATAAGGTAAGTGACCTGCTTAGCAAGTATGGTGGTCATGAGATGGCCGCAGGATTATCACTTCCAAAAGATAATCTCGAGAGCTTTAGAGAAGCGGTTAATAGGGAGTCAGCTCTTACGGAGGATGACCTGGTGGCAAAGGTTTGGATAGATGTGCCCCTGCCATTTAATTATGTGACTGAGACCCTGATTAATGAGCTTGAACTGTTAGAGCCTTTTGGAAAGGGAAATGTTAAGCCTGTTTTTGCAGAGAGAGCTGTCGCTATAAGAAATATCAGGATTTTTGGTCAGAATAGAAATGTAATCAGGATAAGCATGCAAAATGAAAGTGGTTACCGTATGGATGGAACACTTTTTATGGCAGAAGATGATTTTATTAGTATGATGAGTGAAAAATTTGGCGAAAATGAAACAGGTAGGGCTTTAAATGGTGAGGATAATGATATTAGAATGAATATAACATATTATCCGGAAATCGACGAATATAGAGGTAATCGATACGTAAAAGTTGTTATTACGAGAATAATGTGATATTCTTATCTTAGGCAATTCTCGCCGGCAATAACGCCGAGGCGTCATTGAATATAGAAAAATATGGAGGGATTTACAAATGAAACCAATAGAAGAATATGTAAGATGTATACCTGATTTCCCAGAGAAGGGAATAATGTTTAGAGATGTTACCTCTGTACTTCAGGATGCAGACGGATTACATCTGGCAGTTGATTTAATGCAGGACAAGATTAAAGATTTAGATTTTGACCTTGTACTGGGACCTGAATCAAGAGGATTTATTTTTGGTGTTCCTATAGCTTACAATTTACATAAGCCATTTATTCCTGTTAGAAAGAAGGGCAAATTGCCTCTTGAAACAGTTTCTATGGAATATGAGCTTGAGTATGGTACAGCAGCTATTGAGATTCACAAGGATGCCATTAAGCCGGGACAGAAGGTTGTTATCGTGGATGATTTGATTGCTACAGGTGGTACGATTGAAGCTATTGTTAAGCTTGTAGAGATACTTGGCGGAGAGGTAGTAGGAATTGTATTCCTTATGGAGCTTGAGGGACTAAAAGGGCGCGAGAAGCTTGAAGGATATAATGTAGAGTCTGTTATCAAATACGAAGGTAAGTAATCAAAAGAGCTTTATAGATATGAATCTATAAAGCTCTTTTTTTGTATTTTTTTAATTCATCACAGATTTCATCCGGTACATTCAAATCACCATAGCCTGTTCCAAGTGAAAGTGTAGGCTTCGCAGCTCCATGAAAATCCGAACCGCCTGAAAGTATTAAATCGTATTTCTTTGCGAGTGCTCTCATACGGCTCTCATCTGTCCATTTGTTAGCGGAATAAACTGCTTCAAGGCCATCAAGCCCGTATTCTTTTAATGAGCGAACCAGATTATCAAGTTCGCTGTCAGTAAGCTTGTAGAGCAGGGGATGAGCTATTATGGCTATCCCGCCTGCATCGTGAATTGTATCAATAGCTTCCATAGGAGTTATGTTCTTCTTTGGGAGATAGCAGGGACAGCCGGGATTTAAATACTTGTCAAAAGCTTCGTTCTTGTCTTTTACATAGCCCTTTTCAACCATCCAAACTGCATAATGAGCTCTTGTGATTACGCTGTCAGGAAAACGCTTATCTACTATGTCCTGTGTGATATCAAAACCGTGTTCCCTCATAAGAGTAATCATCTTGGCATTTCTTGTGTTTCTTGCGTTTCTAAAGGTCATAAGCTTTTCACCCAAGGCTTTGTCTTTGTGATTTACAAATAATCCGACTATGTGAACATCTTTGCCGTTTAGTGCACTGGATAATTCGATGCCCGGAATAACAAAGAGATCTGTATCTTTGGCAGCATTTAAAAATTCGTCTATGCCATCTACTGTGTCATGGTCTGTCAAAGCCATTGCTTTTAAAGGTATTTTGTTTGCTAAAACAACCAACTCCGATGGGGTTAGTGATCCATCGGAGAAAGTAGAATGAACATGTAAATCTATCATTATTAATCCTCGTCGCCTTCTGTGATTACCTGACGTTTTCTGGCCATTTCGTCGCTTTCAAGATATTCGTCATATGTTGTAATCTTATCGATAAGTGAGCCGTTTACGATTTCCATAATTCTGTTTGCTGTTGTCTGTACAAACTGGTGGTCTCTTGAAGAGAAGAGAATTACACCCGGGAATTTGATAAGTCCGTTGTTAAGTGCTGTAATTGATTCCATATCCAAGTGGTCAGTAGGCTCGTCGAGCAATAATACATTTGAACCGGAAATCATCATCTTAGATAAGAGACATCTCACCTTTTCACCACCTGATAATACGCGAACCTTCTTCATACCGTCATCACCTGTGAATAACATTCTTCCGAGGAAACCGCGAACATAAGTGACATCCTTGATTTCTGAATACTGCATAAGCCAGTCTACAATTACGTCATCGCAGTCAAATTCCTTTGTACTATCCTTAGGGAAGTAAGCCTGACTTGTAGTTACACCCCATTTGTATGTACCTGAGTCAGGTTCCATCTCTCCTGATAAAATCTTAAAGAGGGTAGTTTTCGCAAGTTCGTTTGAACCGACTAAAGCGATTTTGTCTTCACGACCAACTATAAATGAAATGTTATCAAGAACTTTAACACCATCAATTGTCTTTGAAAGATTTTCAACTGTAAGAACTTCGTTACCGATTTCTCTTTCCGGCTTGAAGTCGATATATGGATACTTACGGCTTGACGGTTTTATTTCATCAAGTTCAATTTTTTCAAGGGCACGTTTTCTTGAAGTAGCCTGCTTTGATTTTGAAGCGTTCGCAGAGAATCTCTGGATGAATTCCTGAAGCTCTTTAATCTTTTCTTCTTTTTTCTTATTGGCTTCACGCATCTGCTTTACAAGTAACTGGCTTGATTCGTACCAGAAGTCATAGTTACCTGCATAGAGCTGAATCTTTGCGTAGTCAATATCCGCAATCTGTGTACATACCTTGTTTAAGAAGTATCTGTCATGGGATACTACGATAACTGTATTGTCAAAGTTGATAAGGAATTCTTCAAGCCATGCGATAGCATCTAAGTCTAAGTGGTTAGTAGGCTCATCCAGGAGAAGAATGTCAGGGTTACCAAACAATGCCTGTGCAAGTAAAACCTTAACCTTTTCGCTACCCTTTAAGTCAGACATAAGAGAGTAGTGGAGCTCTGTACCGATTCCAAGACCGTTCAGTAATGTAGCGGCATCAGATTCTGCTTCCCATCCGTTAAGTGTAGCAAATTCGCCCTCAAGCTCGCTGGCTTTGATACCGTCTTCCTCTGTGAAATCCTCTTTGGCATAGATTGCTTCCTTTTCTTTCATTATTTCATAAAGTCTTGCGTTACCCATAATAACTGTGTCAAGTACAGGGTATGCATCATATTTAAAATGATCCTGCTGAAGGAATGAGAGTCTCTGTCCAGGTGTGATAATGATATCACCGTTTGTAGGCTCTAACTGTCCTGATAAAATCTTTAAGAAAGTAGATTTGCCGGCACCGTTTGCACCGATTAATCCGTAACAGTTTCCTTCTGTGAATTTAATGTTAACATCTTCAAATAATGCTTTTTTACCAATTCTTAATGTAATATTACTAGCTGCGATCATAATTTTTCGATTCCTTTCAATATAAATATCTATAAAACCACGACATATATTGTATATGTTAATTGTTAGTTTTGCAAGTTTTTTCTCGATTTCACTATGAATATAAGCAAGAATATTATATAATGGTGGTATCTATTGGAAAAAGCGAGGATATTCTGAATGAGTTTTACAGTTGATATAGGATTTCCAGAGCCGATGGGAGCAAGCAAAACAGATAACGGTGTCAATTTTGCCGTAGCAGTAGGTGATGGAGAGAGTTGTTCTCTTATTTTATATAAAAAAGGATCGGACAAGATTGCAGAGGAGATTCCATTTACTGAAGAGATGATGTATGGAAATGTATATGCGATGGTTGTGTACAATCTTGACATTAAAGCTTATGATTATAATTTTAGAATAGCAGGAAGAGTTGTAATAGATCCATATGCCAGAAAGCTTTCAGGTACCAGTGTATGGGGAGAGACTGACAATGTCTCGGTTAAGTCTGTTGTGACGGACGAAGTGTTTGACTGGGAAGGTGACAGACCTCTTGGACTATTATTTGAGGATAGCATAATATACAGACTGCATGTCAGGGGATTCACAAAGCATTCTTCTTCAAAGGTCAGCAAAAAGGGAACCTTCAAGGGGATTGAAGAGAAGCTTCCATATCTTAAAGAGCTTGGTATTAATATGATTAATCTTATGCCTGCTTATGAATTTTATGAGGTGCAGAGCAATAATTACACGCATATTAGTGCTGAGAAGAATATGATTAATTTCTGGGGATATACGGAAGGTAATTATTTTGCACCGAAAGCATCTTTTGCAGCTACCGGCAAGGATGGCGGGCAGATAGAAGAGTTTAAACAGCTTGTTAAGGCATGTCATAGGAATGGGATTGAAGTGTGTATGGAATTCTATTTTCCAGAGGGAGTTAATCAAAATCTGATTCTTGAGTGTTTCAGATTCTGGGTAAGGGAATATCATATTGATGGAATACAGAGTAACATTGGCAATGATGTCAAGTCTATTCTAAAGAATGATGCAGTTCTTGGAAGAACTAAGCTTATTTCATATGAATGGAATGAGGAGAATGACGGTTCTTACAGAATGAAGACTATGACTTTTAAGAATCTTGGTGAGGCTAATGATGGATTCCTTATCACTGCCAGAAGATTTTTAAAGAGTGACGAGGGACAGGTAGGAGATGTTTCTTACAGATTCAAGAACAATCATAACAAGGTTCAGGTGATTAACTATTTTTCAAGAACAGGTACCTTCTGCCTCAATGATATGGTGTCTTTTGAGAGAAAGCATAATGAGGCAAATGGGGAGAATAATACAGATGGAACTGATTACAATTACAGTTGGAACTGTGGAGTTGAGGGAAAGACCAGAAAGCGCAAGGTTATGGAGCTTCGTAAGAAACAGATCAGGAATATGTGGATATTTTTGCTATGCAGCCAGGGAACTCCTATGATTTATGCAGGTGATGAATTTCTTAACACATCGCAGGGTAACAATAATCCATATTGCCAGGATAATGAAATCTCATGGCTTAATTGGAATTTGGCTAAGAAGAATGAAGAGTATATACAGTTTGTCAAGCAGATGATAAGCTTCAGAAAAGCTAACAAGATTCTTCACATGAAGGATGAGATGAGAATTATGGATTACAAGTCCATTGGTCTTCCGGATATTTCATATCATGGCTCTAAGGCATGGTATCTTGATTATAATCATCTTAACAGACATATCGGAATTATGTATTGTGGCAATTATAGCAGAACTGATATGGGACAGGATATTGACAATATTTATATTGCCTACAATATGTACTGGGTGAATATGACATTTGGACTTCCGTCTGCAGGAAAAGGTAAAGTGTGGAAGAAGTTTATCTGTACAAATGATATGCCTGATACAGCAGATGATTCGATTATTGGAAAAGAGGCTGTGGTACCGCCGAGGTCTGTTACAATATTTGTCAGCGAGAAGGACTTGAGAGTTTCTTCTGCCGGGAAGAAAAATAAAAAGAAAAGAAAATAATTATTATGAATGCTTTTGAACTTAAATTATTAGCTGCTTTTACGATGATTATAGATCATGTAGGAGCAGTGTTCTTTCCACAATATCATATATTTAGAATAATAGGCAGAATATCATTTCCAGTATTCTGCTTTCTTCTTGTGGAGGGATTTTACAATACGAAAAATATCTATAAATACATACTTAGAATGGTGTTGCTTGCAGGGGTTTCAGAACCATTTTATGATAAACTCTTTTTTGGAAAATGGATTGTTCTAAATCGTTCTAATGTGTTTATCACGCTGACATTTGGACTTATTATGATGTATGTGCTTGCAAGACTGCCAAAGGGGTTCGAAAAGGCGGTGGCATATGCTGCTTTTCTTGCCATAGCGCTATATATTCCTATGGATTATGGGATATTTGGAATAGCTATGATTGGAGGTTTTTATTTTTTTAGACAAAACAGAATCGTTAACGTAGGCTATCAGTGCTTTATCAATATGTATTGTATGGGAGGTTTGCAGAAATACGGTGCCATATCAAGCATTATTACGATGTTTTATAACGGAAAAAAAGGATATAGCAGATTAAAGTATGCTTTTTATCTGATATATCCTCTGCATATTATTGTATTTTTAATACTGCGCCGTCTTCTGTAATCGTAGCAAAAGTATCTTTTGAAGCTTTGTTAAGCTCTTTAAATATCTTCGAAGCTTTTGTTTCGTCTAGTGCTGCGAGAGACGAGTTTCCAGAAGTGAATGCTTTTAGCCTAAAGGATAAAGCATCTTTTTCATCAACTGATACTATAAGTGCAAGTGCTGTATCAGGCTCTGCTTCTGACAACATAGTTCCCAGACTGTAAAAAATAGGAACACCATTATAATACTCAACAGGTAAAATCTTATTGGTGTTACATTCGATAACAAGATTTGCACCGGCATCTATAACATCATGGGCTACAAGCTGTTGAGAAGCGTCTGTTTTTTCTAAATCTTCATCACCACAATTAATATATGCAATGACAATATCGCATTGCAACTTACAACTTTCTACAGCTGATTTGATATCATCATTGTTATCATAATAGTGGATTCCGGGTCTGGAGTTGTTCTCGTCGGATTTGTTCGTGGCAATCCAGTTATCATCCGGAATTATTTTGCTTACATTTACAATACCGATTTTTCTGCCACCAATATTTTTTATAAGTGGGGTAGAAGCATCGGTGAAATTATTTCCTGCACCGGCATAAACAATATCTTTCCTTTTGAGAAGTGAAGTGGTAGAAGTAATTGTTCCATTACCATAATCCATAATATGGTTGTTAGCAAGTGCAACACCTGTTATTCCCATATTTATAAAAATATCTTCGTAAGCAATCTCGGCGAAATTGCCTGTATTTGAATCTGTTGTTCTGTCGGTCATAGCTGAAAAACCGGTTCGCAAATTCAAGAAGGACAAGTCACCGGATCTAAAGAAATCCTTTGATTCTTTGGTGATGATTTCATCCTTCATACTGTTTATGAAAAGAGTCTCAGTAACGTTCATATTTCCTGCAAAAATAAGCGTGGATTTTTCCCGTTTGTCTTTTGGATTATTAGTGATAATGATTGGCTTTGTCGTTTCCTGCTTAGTTGTTGGCTCTGCCACAGGCTTGGTCTGCGATAAAACAGTAGTTGTCTCTGTATCTTTGGTATCAGAACCTTTTGTAAGTCTGTTTTTAACTTCTTTGAGACCGAATATCACAAGGAAAGCAAGAATTACAGAGAAAATTACCACAAACATCTGATTCTTTGAATTTGTCTGCACGATGATTTCCTTTCCTTCCTTATGCTTCTACAAGAAGATATTTGCCGTTTGGAAGCTTGAAGACTTCCAGAGCATCCTCAATATCTTCGTCCGTCATAGATGTCACGTCCATACCATCTTCATCCCAGTATTTTCTAATCTCAGCTATATTGTCGAATACAGATGCGTAGCAGTCTGTTAAAAATTCCAGTGCTTCCTCAGTAGTCTCGGCAACAGGCATATCAAATAATTTGCCCTGGTTTTCCAAGAAAGTCTCAGCACACATTTGTTCTAAACCCTTCATCATAATTAATCAGTCCTTTCTATTTATAATATCTCTAAGCTGTAAAGGTGAGTCGATAATAGCCTGTGGCTCCCCTTTTTTTAGTTCCTCGTAATCTCTAAATCCCCAGGTAACACCTACAGTAAAAAGTCCTGCATTCTTCCCAGTTTTCATATCGGTGTTGGTGTCACCGATATATATACATTCATCTTCTTTTACGTTCATCTTTCTAAGAATAATATCCACACCTGTTCTGCTCGGTTTTTTCTCGTGGGTATCATCCTGACCTAATATAAAGTCAAAGTAATTCTCTCCAAAAACAGAATTAAGAACATATAAGGCGTTATCGTGCTGTTTATTAGTCAGGACGGCAATCTTGATGTTATTTGCCTTAAGCCAGCAGGTAAGCTCTGTTATACCATCATATGGCTTAACCTCGTAGATGCAGTCTTTTTCAAAAAGCTTTATGTATTCATGAAGCACCTTATAAAAGTTTGTGAGATATGTATCACCAGAAGCAATAACGCATCTCTTGATAAGTTCTATTTGTCCATCTCCGGCAAAATATTTATATCTCTCAACCGGCTGTGGTGGAAGACCAAATTTCTCCATTGCTCTGTTTGCTGAGTGGGCAAGTGATGCAACTGTGTCAAGCAGAGTTCCATCTAAATCAAAAATACAGCATTTAAACATAATAACCTCCTCTCGTAATCTCCTGGTATATTCTGCCAATAGGTAAACCTACTACGTTGTTATAATCTCCTTCAATTGAGCGTATGAAAGAAGCTCCGATACCCTGAATTCCATAGGAACCTGCCTTGTCCATTGGTTCACCGGTAGCTATGTAGTCTATAATCTCTTCGTCTGAAATAGCATACATATTCACAGTAGTACATTCCGCAAAATTAATAGTGTCAATTAATTCTGATCCCTTATATATAATTAAACATACACCAGTGAAAACTTTGTGTGAAGAATTCTGTAATTGTTTTAATGTGTTAAAAGCATCCTCTTTGTCAGTTGGTTTTAAGAGAATCTTGTTATCTTTAGACACAACCGTATCCGCACCTATGAAAATAGTATAAGTATCGTCAGAAAAATTCTGATAAGACCGGGCTACAGCCGATGCTTTTTTGTAGGACAGACGTACAACCACTTCGTCCGGTTCTGTCTCAGTTATGACCTCATCGGCATCTGAAACTATACATTCAAAATTAAGTCCTATCTGTGTCAAGAGCTCTTTTCGTCTGGGTGACTGTGATGCTAATACTATGTGAGTCTTCATTAAAAGTCAAACCTCCTAAATCATAATTACCTAAATATAATATATCAGACAAATATTTTTTTTACAATACTTGTAAAGCAGTATTATTGTGATACAATATAACTGAATATAAATGTGATTAGATGGAGGATTTATCGTGAATAGATATGCTAAAAAAATAACAGCGATTGCGCTTGCATCAGCTTGTGTTATGATGGTGCCGGCATGTAGTTGTAAAGACGTATATTTTACTACAGGACTTACATCAAATGATGTGTTTAAGATTGACGGAGTTGCAACAGAGCTTGATGAAGCTATGCTTTATCTCACGTGCGAGAAGAATCTGTATGAGAATTCATATGGTGAAGAGATATGGAGTCAGGAGCTAAGCGAGGGAACAACACTTCTCGATTATGTCAAGGATACGGTTAAGGAGAGACTTGCACAGGTAAGTGCTCTTAACAGACTTGCGAAGAAACAGAAGGTAACATTATCTGACAAGGAAGAGAAGAAGGTAAGTAAAGCGGCGCAGGCATATTTTGATGGTCTTACGGAAGCGGAGAAGGAATATATGGATGTGTCCCTTGATTCGGTTGAGAAGGCTTACAGCAAATATGCACTTGCACAGAAGGTATACAACGAGATTACAAAGGATGTAAATCCTGAGATAAGTGATGCACAGTCACTTGTCATTAAGGTTGAAAGCATTTTTCTTGCAACATCTACAAAGGATGCAAATGGTAACGTAGTAAAGAGTTCTAAGGCTGAGCGAAAAGAGATAAAGCGCAAGATGACAGAGATTAGAAGTCTTGTGTGCGATGATGGTGCTGAATTTACTGATATGGCAAAGAAATATTCTGATGACGAGAAGACGGAATATGTTTTTGGCAGGGGAGAGATGATAGAGGAGTATGAGAAGGCTGCATACGCACTTAAGGCTGGAGAAGTAAGTCAGGTAATTACAACGTCTGACGGATTCTACCTAATCAAGTGTATTGAGGATTATATGATTGAAGAGACGCAGAAGAACAAGGAAGCGATAATCGCCAAGGAGAAAGATAATGCGTTTATGGAGATATACAAGCCGTATCTTGAGACGCTTACGAGTGAGTTCAATGACGAGGTGTGGAATGGAATTGATTTCACAGCGGCGAAGGATGTGAAGACTTCTAATTTCTTTGATATATATAATAAGTATATGGAAGAGTAGGTTGAAAAAAACAGCACCTCGGTGGCAGAACACTGTAGCCACCGAGGTGTTATTTTTTTTACTCATCAACTGTAGTCTGTGTAAGACCTAATTTTTGATTTATTTTTCTCTTACATATATTGACTGCTATAAGCGCTATCAGGCTGAGTATTGAAATAGTTAACCCCAGGTATAGACCAGGAGTAGAGTACTTGAATTCGATTGTATGTGTACCGGCTGATACAGGTACTAATATAAGTGCATCAAGTAATGATTCTGTCTCAACCTTCTTGCCGTCCACATATACGCTGAAGCCTTTGTCACACGGGATTGAAGTGAACAAATATCCATCGTTTTTAGCGTTTACCTTACCTGTGAGAGATGTGCTTGTGTATGAAGTATCATACATTCCACCATCCATAAGAGAATTCATAAGGTCGATGTATTTTTCTCTGTCGAAGGAGTAAGCATAAATCTGTATATCTGTCACTTCGCTGTCACCTGAACGAACTGTTACTGTTGAACCGGCTTTTACAAGACCAATTTCAACTGTATGCTCCTGTTTCATATCTGTGAAAGTCTTGCTTGTTATGCTTCCGTCAGAATCTGTGATATCAACATCTAACTTGTCAAGTGAACTTGTACAGTACACAAGCATGTACATATCATCAGCAACCTCAACATTGTTGTCCTCATCAACTGTAGTAACATCAAGTCTTGTAAATATTTCCTCTTCTGCACCAAAAGCTTTTACAAGGTCATTGTTTGTGTTAAATGGATTAGTTGTTTCAAGATTTAACGTATCCATAGGATTGTTGTCAATCATAAATCCAACAGGTAATGTGTATTTATTTTCATATAAGAAAATAGTATTGTTTGTGTCTACAGCCGAGTCCTTAAGAGTATACAATTCATCTTCATCAAGAAGGTCATCACTTAAGAAGTACTTTATGTTTAATATTGAATTAAGGAATGGTGTGTGTCCATAATAACCATAAGCATTACATGATTCTTCAAATCCGAGCTTGCCATACAATTTGCTAATTGGCTCGCTTGCTGCAGACGAGAAGATAGAAGCACCTTTGTATCCGTGCCATGCTGCATCGTTCTTTGAACGTCTGTCAAGCTTTTCGATACGGTAGAAGGAATCGCCTTCCTCTTCTTTTAATTTTGTTAACATAGTTTCAATGTTTTTGTTATCGTTGAGATAAGAACTTCTTGTAGTTGTACTAAAGCCTGTTGCTTCAAGATTTGTAAATGTCTCTGCAACGGCGATTATTACTACAAAATATGTTGCAAGTAAAATGTTTGCCTTTGACTTGCTTCTGTATAACATAAATGTAAACAGATAAAATGTTATAAATAATAAGCTGTAATAAATTGTCTTAAAGTTGTAACTGTCATCTACAAATAACTGCTCAAATACTAAAAATAGTGCTACTGAGAAACCATATGCTCCAAACAACATCTTGTTTGATGCCTCTTTTACATGTAAAAATCCTTCATAACTCATCACGAGAATTAAGAAGATGTAGATGAATGATTCTCTACATGGCAATGAGTTAGGGAAGTGGAAGCCATGCCATATATAGTTTGGAATATTTAAATTAAAGCTTAGTAACAAAATACCAAGTATCGCAGTTTTTCCGATTTTTTCTTTGATTTCGATTTTGTTTGAAATCCAATAAATTGGAATGAGTAAAAATACAGCAACAGTACAATATACATTAGGATCATGTGGCTCAAATATTGAAGGACTAACATTCATAAGAGCGCGTGATAACATCTTGAACACTGAGAAGTATCTCTCAAGAGTATCAGGGAAGTCAAAATCATTTGAAGCCGTCTGTGATAATGCTTTAAAAGCAGGGTAGAAAAGGCACGCTGCCAATCCGCCTGATATAAGTGAATAAAATCCAAATGATACGCATTTGTGTATATAATACTTAATTGAATCCTTGTGATTCGCAATAAGGATTACGACAAAATACAAAACACTGTAAATGCAAAGCATAATTGCAATGTAATAATTTGAAATAATGGCTGTTGCAAGCGAAAGGCAATACAGATTTCCCTTGCCTTCTTTTATCAACTTCTCTATACCCAGTGTGATAAGTGGGAGAAGGAATAAACAATCCAACCACATAAGGTTCCATGAAAATGCACACACATAAGAAGAGAATGCATAGAAAAGTGAAAAACCAATAATTGCAAAATTCTTTGTATCAAATTTCTTTCTCAAATAATATGACATTGTAAAACTGCAAAGCGATAATTTAAGAATGATTGAAGCATTCATAAATTCAATAATATGTGCCTCTGATACAAGACCTATAAACCAGTTGAATGGGCTGGCAAGATAGTATGCATACAGAGCGATAAAGTTTGAACCAAGACCAACATTCCATGAGAACTGTAAGCTTTCACCTGATGTAAGCTTTCTGAAGAACTCTTTGTGGAATGGAGCGTACTGATGATAGCAGTCGCTTCTTAAGTACATATTGTCACCAAATGGATAGATTTTTCTACATTTGTACAACACAATAAGCACGATAAGTGCACCAAAAAATGAGATAAAACTTAATATATTCTCTTTGAAAAATGATTCTTTACCAACTTTTCTATCTTTATTGAAGATATAGAGTTTGCTAAGAACATAGTTGATAATAATAACAAATACACCGGAAATTATCTTTGCTACAAAATCATTGATTCCAAGTATTGAAACTGATAATCCAATGAATAAAATACTAAATACCAGTGAGAAAATTCTTGCACCCACGAATGAAAATACTTCATATAAAAGTGTTTTAAAGTCCTTGCCACGACTGTTGAATACCAACAGCTTGTTTGTTACAAAAGCAAATGCTACTGCCAGACACCAACTGATTAAATTGGCAATGACATAATTAACATCACATTGGCGAAGAATAAAATATGCTATATAATCGATAGCAGTAGTGAGCACGCCGAAGATCAGATACAATATAGTTTCTTTGTTTGTAAACTTTAAAATTAAATTTTTCATTATATACCTCTTATTTCTTGTTATAATCTTTGATATTTGTCGATTTAGTTATATAAATCGGTCTGTCTTTGGTCTCTATATAAATATGTGCAATGTACTCTCCAAGGATTCCTAATGAGAATTCAATGATTCCTCCAAGAAAAAGAACTGCCGAAAGAGTAGTTACATATCCCGGGACAGTAATTCCACATACAAGTGTCTGAATTAATGTGACTGCAATATACAGGAAAGCAACAGTAGATATGAAAAATCCCATACCTGTAACCATTCTGAGTGGAGTTATTGAAAATGCAGTTATTCCGTCAACCGCATATTTGAAAAGTCCTGAAAAACTCCATTTTGTCTGACCTATTGTTCGTTCTATATTCTCGTAGGGAATCCATTCTGTGTCGTATCCAACCCACATAAAAAGACCCTTTGAGAAGCGCTGAACCTCTGATAACTCAAGAATCGAATCAACCATTTGTCTTGACATTATTCTAAAGTCAACAGCTCCCTGTACAAGTTCAACATCACACATTTTGTTGCTTAGCTTATAGAAGGTTCTTGAGAAAAAGCTTCTGATAACTGATTCCCCTTTTCTGGTAGTACGCCTTGCTGCGCAACAGTCATGACCGTTTTCCACAGATTCAATCATCCTTGGGAAAAGAGCAGGTGGATGCTGAAGGTCAGCGTCCATTACGATTACGTAATCTGCTGTAGTTGCCTTAAGCCCTGCATACATTGCAGATTCTTTTCCAAAATTCCTTGAAAAAGAGATGTATTTCACATCATCATGTGCCTCTGCAAGTGCCTTCATTTTAATTAAAGTTTTATCACGACTTCCATCATCTACAAAAATAAAATTAAAATTGTATGACTCGATTGTAGAAGTGATTTTTGTCGTCTCTGTATAAAAAATATCTAATACTTCCTCTTCGTTGTAACATGGTACAACAACATCTATAGTTTTCGTATTAAATCCCCTCCATTCTAAAAAAATCGCATACCATCGTATTTTACTATATTTTTGTATATGTGTCAAAAAAAAGAAATCAGCCACAAATGTAACTGATTTCTTATGATATGTTTCTGGATGTTACGGTTTATTTTAAGTACTTGTTATCCTTCTTTAATTCTTCCCATTTCATAGCGCGTACCTTAAGTGGTAAGCCGAATAATGTGATGAATCCGTCAGCGTCATGATGATCATATAAGTCACCTGTTGTAAAGCTTGCAAGAGATTCGCTATATAATGAGTATGGAGAAGTAGTGCCGGCTTTGATGATGTTGCCTTTGTATAATTTGAACTTAACTTCACCTGTACAATATTCCTGTGTGGATTCGATAAATGCCTGAACAGCTTCACGAAGCGGTGTGAACCATTTTCCTTCGTATACGATCTGGGCAAACTTGTTACCCATATCTTTCTTTACTTCCATTGTAGCGCGGTCAAGTACTAATTCTTCGAGCTGGGCATGAGCTTCCATAAGGATTGTTCCACCAGGAGTCTCATAAACACCACGTGATTTCATACCAACTACTCGGTTTTCCACGATATCTACGATACCAATACCATGCTTTCCGCCAAGCTCGTTTAACTTTCTGATGATGTCAGCAACCTTCATCTTTTCGCCGTTAACACTAGTTGGAACACCTTTTTCAAATGTCATAGTAACATATTCGCCTTCTTCTGGAGCTTTTTCCGGTGTGACACCAAGAACTAAAAGATGGTCGTAGTTTGGTTCGTTAGCAGGATCTTCAAGTTCAAGACCTTCATGGCTGATATGCCATAAGTTACGGTCACGGCTGTAGCTTGAATCAGCAGCGAACGGAAGATCAATACCATGTTTTTTACAATATTCGATTTCGTCTTCACGAGACTGCATTGTCCAGATATCTGTCATTCTCCAAGGAGCGATAATCTTGATGTCCGGAGCTAAAGCCTTAATACCAAGCTCAAAACGAATCTGGTCATTTCCTTTACCTGTAGCACCGTGGCAGATAGCAACAGCGCCTTCCTTACGGGCAATTTCAACAAGACGTTTTGCAATACCAGGTCTTGCCATCGAAGTACCAAGTAAGTATTTATTCTCATATACGGCACCGGCCTGTACACATGGAACTATGTAATCTTCACAGAATTCATCTGTAATGTCTTCTATATATAATTTAGAAGCTCCTGAAAGTCTTGCTCTTTCTTCAAGACCATCAAGTTCATTTCCCTGTCCGCAGTCGATACAACAACAAACTACATCGTAATCGAAGTTCTCCTTAAGCCATGGGATAATTGCAGTAGTATCAAGACCACCTGAATATGCAAGAACAACTTTTTCTTTCATAAATAAGTTACCTCCGTAAAATTAATATTTATTCATAATGAATTTTCTTTCATAACTATACATCAAATGTTGTATAAATGCAACGTATAAAATAGAAAAAATGAATAAAAATAAAATAATGGTTGCATAATATGCATTGAATGTGTATAATTATTCCACTAGCATTATTTGGAAAAAGATATTATAATGGGAAATGCTTGAAAATGCATTGACTTTTATAACATAAATATTTATACAGAAAGGAAGTTGTAGAATTATGAGTATGCTAAAAGAAATTAAGGGTGGCGTAACAGCACCAAAAGGATTTAGTGCAACCGGAGTTGAAGTAGGAATTAAGGCGAACCATTCAGGAAAGAAAGATATGGCGATGGTTTATAGTAAGACTCCATGTAGAGCTGCCGGAACTTTTACTACTAATATAGTATGTGCAGCTCCTGTAAAATTTGATAAAAAGGTAATTGAAAGTGGAAAAGATGTACATGCAGTTGTGGTAAACAGTGGTGTGGCAAATGCATGTACCGGTGAAGAAGGTTTTTCTTATTGTAATGCAGAATCAGAAGAGACAATTAAGGGACTTAATTTGAGTGAGGGAAGTGTTCTTGTTGCTTCTACAGGTGTAATAGGAAAACAGTTACCTATGGATAAAATCAGAGAAGGAATTAAAATGATGATTCCAAAGCTTGGAACTTCTTTTGAGGATGCAACACTTGCTGCAGAAGCTATTATGACTACTGATACAGTGAGTAAACAGATAGCAGTCGAGACGACAATCGGTGGAAAGACAGTTACAATCGGCGGTATGTGTAAAGGCTCAGGAATGATTCATATCAATATGTGTACGATGCTTGGATTTATCACTACCGACTGTGCCATTTCAAAAGAGATGTTACAGAAGGCGTTAAGTGATGATATTAAGGATACATTTAATATGGTATCTGTTGATGGTGATACATCTACAAACGATACAGTTTTATTACTTGCTAATGGTGAGGCAGGCAATGAAGAGATAACCTGTGACAATGATGATTATAAGGCATTTGTCAAGGCACTTAATTATGTAAATACTTTCCTTGCAAAGAGTATTGCAGGGGATGGCGAAGGCTGTACAGCTCTGTTTGAAGTTAAGGTGGTTGGAGCTGCTACAAAGGAAGAGGCAGTTACAATCAGTAAATCAATTGTTACTTCTTCTCTTACGAAGGCGGCTATTTATGGACATGATGCCAACTGGGGACGTATCCTCTGTGCCATGGGATATTCCGGTGCAAAGTTTGATCCGGAAGCTGTTGATTTGTTCTTTGAAAGTGCGGCAGGAAAGATTCAGATAGTTTCAGATGGTGTCGCTACTGATTATAGTGAGGAAGAAGCTACAAAGATTCTTTCAGAGCCTGAGGTTACATGTATAGCTGATATTAAGCAGGGTGATAAAGAGGCAACTGCGTGGGGATGTGATTTAACATATGATTATGTAAAAATCAATGCAGATTACCGTTCATAATACAATATTTTTATAAGGAGATAAAAGAAAATGGCAGATTTAGAAATGGAAAAATTATTGGAGAAAGCAAGTGTGCTTATTGAAGCGTTACCATATATCCAGAGATTTAACAGAAAAATAATTGTTGTGAAATATGGTGGAAGCGCAATGATTGACGAAGAACTTAAGAAAAGCGTAATCGAAGATGTTACACTTCTTAAATTAGTAGGATTTAAGCCGATTATCGTTCATGGAGGCGGCAAAGAAATAAGCTCATGGGTTAATAAGGTTGGTATGGAACCAAAATTCATCAACGGTCTTCGTGTGACAGATGAACCTACTATGGAAATTGCTGAAATGGTTCTTAACAGAGTGGGTAAATCCCTTGTAAAGATGGTTCAGCAGTTAGGTGTTAACGCAATCGGTATCAGTGGTAAAGACGGAGGACTTTTAAAGGTTGATAAGAAGCTCGCAGGTGGGGAAGATGTTGGATTTGTAGGGGAAGTTAAGGAAGTAAATGCACAGATTTTGTTTGATTTGCTTGAAAAAGATTTTCTTCCAATCGTGTGTCCAATAGGTCTTGATGATGAGTACAACACATATAACATCAATGCTGATGATGCAGCGTGTGCTATTGCTAAGGCTGTTAAGGCTGAAAAGCTTGCATTCCTTACAGACATTGAAGGTGTATATGAAAATCCGGACGACAAGTCAACACTTATCTCAGAGTTATATATCTCTGATGCCAAGAAACTGTTAGACAGCGGCAACATTGGTGGAGGTATGCTTCCAAAGCTTAATAACTGTATAGATGCAATCGAGAACGGTGTATCAAGAGTTCATATTCTTGATGGTAGGATTTTGCATTGTCTTTTACTTGAAATATTTACTAACAAGGGTATCGGTACAGCTATTTTAAGCGAAGACGAAAATCGTTTTTTTAATAAATAATAGAAAAGAGGAAAATTATGACGACTACAGAATATATGGAAACGGCTGAAGAGTTGTTGATTCATACATACAACAGATTCAAAATTGTTCTTGAAAAGGGCGATGGAGTGTATCTTTATGATACAGATGGAAAAAAATATCTTGATATGGCAGCCGGTATAGCAGTGTTTGCTCTTGGCTATAATAACAAAGAATACAATGATGCGCTTAAGGCTCAGGTAGATAAGCTTATTCATACATCGAATTTATTCTACAATGTACCTGCTACGCTTGCGGCAAAAAATATCACAAAGGCAAGTGATATGGACAGGGTATTTTTTACAAACAGCGGTGCTGAAGCAATTGAAGGAGCTGTGAAGCTTGCCAGAAAATATGCGTATTTAAAGGATGGAAATACTGACCATGAGATAATTGCCATGGAACATTCTTTCCATGGAAGAACTATGGGAGCTTTGTCTGTGACAGGCAATAAGAAGTATCAGGAAGCATTCGGACCTATGATTGGCAATGTTAAATTTGCAAAATTTAATGATCTTGACAGTGTTAAAGCACTTGTTAATGAGAAAACATGTGCAATTATATTTGAGCCGGTTCAGGGTGAAGGCGGAATTTATCCGGCGACAGAAGAATTTATAAAAGGCGTAAGAGAAATCTGCGATGAAAAGGATATTCTGTTTATAGCAGATGAGATACAGTGCGGTATGGGTAGAAC
>JBGVIE010000038.1:0-44033 GCA_045122895.1 Lachnospiraceae bacterium | reverse complement strand
TACAATTTCCGAATCTTCCACAATCACATCTCCTTTTTTGGTTCTTCATCTATATACCCGTAAAAAAATAAATTTAGTTTCATTTTCCATAAAAAAAGTCTTATGAACCATGTTACTATAATAACATTTTCATAAGACTTTCATAAGCTTTTATTAATATATTTTGCTGATTTCAGATATTTCTTTTCTCGGTGGCATCTTTGGTTCGAGACCCTCTGCCAAATATCCTACCGATATTACTGACACAATTTTCTCTTCCTCAGGAATATTAAGTAATTCTCTGATTTTGTCCGCATCCCTAAGACCCATAACAAGAGTTCCAAGTCCCATATCTGTTGCCTTTAATAAAAGGTTCTCTGTCTGAAGTCCAAGATCATAAATTCCCCAGCCATTTCCAAGTTCGTTATCCGGATTTCCATCCTTGTCAAATCCGGCTGTGCCAGCTACGAATGTTGCTACAATAATAGCTGCTGCGCCCTCTGTATTTCCGGCGTTGTATGGTGCAAAACATTCCTCTCTGAATTTCAGTTTCATATCTTCCGATAAAATTACATGAAATCTTCCCGTCTGTGAATTCTTCCAAGTTGGTGCAAGATTTGCAGCTTTTACTAACTCTTCAACCTGCTCTTTTGTTAACATTCTTGTACCATCATATTTTCTAATGCTTCTTCTTGTACTTAATACATTTGTAAACTCCATTTCATCCTCCATAACTGCTAATTGGATACTGCAACAGAATCATCACTATATATTGTATCGTCATCCTGATTAATAACTGTCACAATTTTATAGTAACGTTTTCTCTTGCTGTTTGTCTGTTTATCTACATATTTTGTCACATCTTTGTTATTAATTACTGCGATTTTTTTATATTTTTCTCCGGCTTTTTTTCTGTATAAAATATATGAACTAGCATGGTTATCCTTATTCCATGTTATCGTTGTATTTTTTTTGTTACTTTTTACTTCTGTAATCACAGGAATACCAACTGCATATGTTTTAGCAGTTTGACTTATTTCGCTGTATGTCAGATTATAACCGGCAGTAGCAACTATTTTATAATATGATGTAACTCCTGTTCTGGCTTTCAAATCAAAATATGAATTTTTACTTGTTGTAGCAATAAGTTCAAAACCTGTCTTACTATTTTCTGAGCGGTATATTCTATAACTTGTCGCCCCGTATACCTTGCTCCACACAATCTGATTGATTGCAGTAGGATCATTCTTATCCCCCGGATACAGATTAACAGCTTCTACATTTTTAGGAGTAGGGCACTGAACATATAGCATATATCTTGCTGTTATATTTGAATTGCTCTTTTTTGTTATCTTAATATATGTTCTTCCCGGCATAAAGGATACTACCGTTCCATCATATCCAACCTTGGCAACTTTTTTATTATATGCTCTCCAGGTATAATCAAACATATCTATGTGTTTTTTAGTAGTTGGAGTAATTCTAATTGTATCTCCCTTTCCTATTTGATAATACGACCTGTTAAAAAACAACGTTTCATTCTTGTGTGATGTTACATTCACCTGACATATAGCCTGAACACCACTCTTTGTCTGTACTATAATAGCTGTCTTTCCTTCCGCAACAGCCGTGAAATCACCAGACTTATTACCTTCAATTATTTCATTATTCATTATAAAATAATCCACTTTGTCAGATTGTTTGGAACCTTCATCTTCTATTATTTTGTGAGTCAGTGAAAAACTTTCTCCTACTCTGATTTCCTTATATGTAGAATCAATTGTGATTTTATCGTCCACTAGAGCATTGACTTTTTTTAATACTTCATCGCTGACATCTGAATATTTTAAATCTTGGTTTGTAACAACCGGAGCCTCATTAAAGAAATAATTATAAAAAGTGGCTGCCGCAATATGATATCCTATGTAACTCGCATGCTTTGAATCTTCACTATATAGATTTATATCAGGATACATCTTGTTACAATGTAAAAACATCATACCGACCGGCACAACATCCACACCAAGTTCTCTTCCAAGCTCATTATATGCTTTAGCTGTTTCATGCTGAAACTGCTCTATTGTCAATTTTTGATTAACACCATTATATTCTATTTCTGTTCCGTTATCAAAAGCAAAGGTTGAATAAAGCAACACTTTCGCCTTCTCCTGATAGCGCAACACTAAATCATTAATTGTTCTGATAGCAGGATACATCTCGTTCTCAGCATTACTTACACCATTTGTGCTCATATCCTGAAGTACGATATAGTCCCACTGCGAATTCATTATTGCAAGTGATACTTCCTTATAATATGAAGGATATTTGATTGTAGGGTATGCGTAATACATCATATGTGATGCCGGCTGTCTGATTGTTGTACATTTAATCTTTTTATCTGTTGCTTTCGCCATCTCACCCAATATACTTGGTACGCCATAACTTACCTGTCCATATTTTGTAAAACTGTTCCCAATAAATAAAACGTTTATTTCTTTCTCACTTGTCGAAGCACTTACAGTTTTGAAACCCGCAAACATATTAACTAATAGCATAAAACATAAAAAGCCCGCGACAATTTTTTTCTTGTAATTGTAGAATTTCATAATATCTCATATCTCCTTAAAAACAATATAAATTATATGATAATAAATTTTTATTTTTTTTTCAAGGTTATATCCTACAAAAACTATTTGTCCCAGAAATTAACAGGTTCATAGTCCTGAAGCTTTGCCAGAAAACCTCTCTGGTTAAGTTCTTTCTGGATATCATCAAGAATCTCCTCATTCTCTGCAATTACAGTATGATAATGGTATCCGGATGTGACATTTTTAAGAAGATTAGACTTACCGGAGCCTATATCATTCATATATCTCTTAATGTCTACCCTGGACTTTATATTCATCTCAGCCTTTAACACACCATATACCTTATGGTATACAAACACATCCTTAACCTTTCCTCCGTGATCTACCATAAGTGCTAATTCTTCCTCTACCTCTTCATCAGAATGGATGACTTTAAACACCCTCTGACACTCCATGCTCTCGTTTATCAAATATCCCCTGTTTGTGGATACAATATCAATTCCATTAGCTCTAATGAGTGCGATATCCTGAACAATAACCTGACGACTTACATTTAATTCTTTTGCAAGTGCGACACCTGCCACAGGATTTTTTCCGGCAGATAGAATTTTTAAGATTTTTTCACGTCTTTCTTCGCCACTCATAATCTCTATCCTTTCAAAATTAAAATTACACTGCGTGCAAATTCTTAAGTGAAATATCCATAATAGGAGCTGAATGTGTTAATGCTCCGCTGGATACATAATCAACACCCATATCTTTAATCCGTGTAATATTTTCTTTTGTTACGTTTCCTGATATTTCAATCTCTGCTCTCTTATCAATATAATCAATTGCTTCCTTTAGCTGTTCATTATTCATATTGTCCAGCATAATGATGTGCGCTCCTGCTTCCACCGCTTCTTTTACCTGTTCAAAAGTTTCTACTTCAACTTCGATTTTTCTTACAAAAGGCGCATATGCTTTAGCCATCTCTACTGCTTTCTTAACTCCACCTGCTGCACCTATGTGATTGTCTTTTAATAAAACTCCATCTGATAAGTTATACCTGTGGTTATTTCCTCCACCTACTCTCACTGAATACTTTTCAAAAATTCTATTGTTAGGTGTTGTCTTCCTTGTATCTAAAAGCTTGATACCTGTTCCCTCAAGAAGTGCTGCAACCTCGCTTGTGTATGTAGCTATGCCGCTCATTCTCTGAAGATAGTTGAGCGCCGTTCTCTCACCACAAAGTAAAACTCTTATATCTCCGTATACCTTTGCCATAAGCTGTCCATTTGTTACCTTGTCTCCATCCTTTACATAGAATTCTACTCTTGTGTTGCTATCTAAGAGTGTGAAGGTTCTCTCAAACACCTGAAGTCCACAGATAATACCATCCTGCTTACATATAAGGTCTACCTCTCCCTGTGTAGCTACAGGCATTACACTGTTTGTGGAAACATCCTCGCTTGTTATATCCTCTTTAAGTGCGCTTAAAATAAATGGATCTACATTCAATCCCAAAGTTACCTGATCGTACATTTTATTAACCAACCTTTCTATTTTCTGAATTATCTTTTATTATGTCTGATACTGCTCTTTTTGCAAACACCAGACTCTCTAACAGAGAGTTACTTGCAAGTCTGTTCTTACCATGAACACCGTTACATGCTGTCTCTCCCACAGCATAAAGTCTGTCCATAGAAGTCTTACTCTCATAGTTCACTTTTATTCCACCCATAAAATAATGCTGTGCCGGAACTACCGGAATACATTCTGTGAACACATCATATCCTGCTTCCTTACAGTGGGATACAATGTTAGGGAAATGATTTATAAGTTCATCTCTGGGAATAGTTCTTAAATCTTCCCATACAAAATCTGTTCCATCCTTTTTCATCTGCTTCTTAATCTCAGCAGTAAGCAAATCTCTTGGAAGCAATTCATTGACAAACCTATTCATATTCTTGTCATACAGTTTTGCACCCTCACCTCTCACTGATTCAGATATCAAAAAACTTCTCTCTTCCAGTGTCTTGGTATAAAGAGTTGTGGGGTGAATCTGAACATAATCAATATTCTTAAGCTCTATGCCGTGACGTCTTGCTATATCCACACCATCACCTGTAAGATGCTTATAATTAGTTGATCTCTCATACAGACCGCCAATTCCTCCTGTAGCAAGGATAGTATAATCTGCATATATTCTGTCTTCTGTTCCGTCATGAAGTGTTACTATACCACCTGTACACTCTCCATTTTCCACTATTATATCTGTAAGTGTTGTATATTCCATAATTGTAACATTAGAAAGCTTTTTCACCTGTTCAAGCAATTTGCTTGTTATCTCTTTTCCTGTCACATCTTCGTGAAATACTATTCTGTTCTGTGAATGTCCGCCCTCTCTTGTGTATATAAGCTTACCATTCTCATCTCTCGCAAAATCAACACCATATGATACTAAATCTTCTACTACATCAGGCGATGACTTTATCATAATCTCGACTGACTTTTTGTCATTCTCATAGTGACCTGCCTTCATTGTATCTTCAAAATAGCTGTCATAATCGGCTTCTTCCTTCAGCATACACATTCCGCCCTGCGCCAGAAAAGAGTCATTACTTACAGTATCTGACTTTGTAATCATAATTATTTTCTTGTCACGCGGGAAGTTAAGTGCACTGTATAATCCAGAGCATCCTGTACCTGCTATTAAAATATCTGCATTCAACGCTCTACTCATCCTTTCGTTTTTTGTTAGTAGAGAATATAACACATAACTTTACATCTGACAAGACACTTGTAAAACATTTGTAAAGTTTTATGTTGACAGATACTAAAAACACCCCTTATAATCCTATCAATAAGATAAATATTTTGGAGGTAATTATCTATGATGTCTATGAGAGAATTGCAGGATGAGATTATCAGATTAAAGAAAGAAAATGATATCTGTATTCTCGCTCATGCATATCAGAATCATGAAATATTAGAAGTAGCTGACTATACAGGTGATTCATACGGACTTAGTGTTCAGGCCAAGAAAGCACCACAGAAGACTATCCTTATGTGCGGTGTCAGATTTATGGCTGAAACTGTCAAGATTTTATCACCTGACAAGAAGGTAATACTCAGCAATTCAGATGCAGGTTGTCCGATGGCTGAGCAGATAGATGTAGAATTATTAAAAGCTCTAAAAGAGAAGCATAATGATCACACTGTAGTTGCATACATAAATACTACTTCTGCACTTAAGACTCTTTGTGATGTATGTGTAACATCTTCATCAGCAGTTACCATTGTAAAGAATATAGAGAATGACAAGATTTTATTTATACCTGACTGCAATCTTGGTGCATGGGTTAAGGAGCAGGTTCCAGAAAAGGATTTCACTTTCGTTCATGGCGGATGTCCTACTCATCTTAGAATGACCGTTAATGATGTTAACAGAGCAAGAAAGCTCCATCCTAATGCCAGACTATTAGTTCATCCCGAATGTCTTCCTGCCGTCACACAGCTGGCAGACTATGCCGGAAGTACAACAGGTATTATGGCATATGCAAAAAACAGTGACTGTGATGAATTTATCATCGGAACAGAGAACAGTATTGTTGAACATCTTCAATATGAGTGTCCTGATAAAAAATTCTACCCATTATCAAAAGACTGTGTGTGCCACAACATGAAACTTACTACACTCAACGATGTATATCAGTGTGTTAAGGGAATTGCAGGAGAAGAGATTACTCTCGACGAAGAAGTAAGAGTCAAAGCCCTCAATTCAATTAACAATATGTTAAAGCTCGGAGGCTGATAATCAACACTCTCATATAGTAAAAATGACGCTTTTAGTATCTAAAGCGTCATTTTTTAATATTTTAAATATCTCTTTTATTGAATATTGTAAATGTTAAAACTTGAATACAACAATATGTAATTGTTAATACAACCAAAGACAAAACAATATTATTATCATTTCTTACAAGCTCATTTCCCGCAATGTATTGTTTTAAATCTAAATGTGGTAAAAATGTATATTTCACTATTTCATACTTTGACAAGAAATCTGACACAATATTTGAACTCATCCAAACAATTACTGTTATCATTACCGGAAGTAATAATGTATGGAAAATTGTTATTAGCAAATATACCATAGCGATAAGAAACACCGTAATAACAACATATGCCAAAAATGTTTGTATAATTGATGATCTCATATCAACTTCAACAATTTTACCTTCAATGTATTCAATAGCTATGTAAGATGCCTTGTTCTTTCCAAAAAATACACACCCTACAAAATATGATATTAACATCTGCACAAACAAAACAACTACTGACGCTACAGAAAACACCATTTGCTTAATACATAGAATTCGGCTTCTCTTATATGGTCTGGTCAATATTTGTTTTATTGTTCCGTATTGATATTCGTCAGAGAAGTTTATCGCAGCCAAAATCAACAGCAAAATCACACATACAGTCATACAAAATGTATTATTATACGTGAATTTTAGAGGAGTAACTACATTGTTTGCAATATTGTTTTTCAAACAATATTCACCAACAACAATGTCTTCCCTATATATTTCCTCATAAAACTCTTCCATATCAGTGCCTTTTTTCTCATTGATTTCACTCTTAGCAAAGTCCACTTCTGACTGCACTTCTTCTCTCCAGTTTTTATCATTTACTTCTGATGTTGCCTGTATTACACAGCTTAATGCCATAAAAATAAAAACTATTATTATCGAAACCTTAATACTCTTTTTACCAATTATTTTTATTATCTCTGCTTTGACTAAATTTATCATTCATCACACCTGTTCCTTTTTGTTTATAATTTCGAAATACAGTTTTTCAAGAGGATTTACTGTAGTATCAACACCATAAATATTAATGTTAGCATTAATTATCTTTTTTATAATAATAGGTATATCCTCTCTCTTCGCTTTCACCATTATGCCATTATCTATTATCTCAACATTATATTCTGTTTTCAGCAATTGTATTGCCTCCAAATTATTGTCCAACTCAACTCTATAATCCCACTCATCTTTGCCATACTGAAAATCCTTTTTAGAGATAACTTTAAGCAAACTTCCTTTTTTCATTATAGCAAAACGTTCACACAATTGATTCATTTCTGCTAATATATGACTCGATACAATCACTGCTACATCATCTTCTTTTGCAATTTTTTGTAGGTATTCTCTTAGTTCCATAATTCCTTCCGGATCCAGCCCATTAGCAGGTTCATCCAGAATAATAATATTAGGTTTACTCAACAGAGCAATCGCAATTCCTAACCTCTGACGCATCCCCAACGAATACTGTACAGTCAATCTATGTATATCTTCTTCAAGCCCTACCAAACCAATTACTTCTTCAATTCGCTCTCGACTTACACAATCCATATTGGCAAAAATTCTTAAATTGTCATATCCACTCAAATGCTGATATAACGCTGGTTGCTCAATCAATGCTCTCACATTTTTTATACTTTCACCAAAGTCCTCTGTAATATCCTTTCCTTCTATTAATATCTTCCCTTCTGTTGGTTTCATAAGACCCATAATCATTTTAATTAATGTTGTTTTTCCTGCTCCATTTGGCCCCAATATACCAAAAACTTCTCCCGAGTATATTTTTTCGGTCACATTTTTTACTATTTGTTTCCTTTTTATTCTCTTAGATACATTCTGTATTTCTACTTTTACCATATTTAATCTCCTACAAAAACTCCAAAGTATCTCTATATATGTATTTTGTTTTTTTTCTGCTAACACATACACTCACCAATACTAATAAAACTGCAAAAATGCTTCCTAAAACAAGCATACCAGCTGAGTTACTCTTAATAATATATATTAATATTCCATATCCCAAACCCAAAGGAGTTTGAATCACAATAACATTCTCAATATAAGATAATAATCCCTCAACAGAGAATCGTATTGTATATTCTTTTACCTGTGCGTATTTTATTATATTATACGAACAATTCTTTGCCAAGATAACCAAAAAAAGTATATCAAATATCAAACAAATTATTATTTCACAAATATCTGCACTTTCAAACATCAAAATAGCTAAATCAAATATTACACAAAAAGGAAGTAACAGTTTTAAACAAGTATTACTTTTCGATTCCATTATTTCTTTATTTTCCATTATCGAAAATATCAATGCCAAATTTCTTGACTCGTATTGGTATAAATAATGAATTATCTTTATTACCATAACTAAGCTTTTTGTCAAAAAGAATAAGCCTATATATATTATATCCATATCTACAATCAGATATTTATATACCAGAATACACATAACCCCTGATGTTATAATATTCTTAACTAATTCATAACTGGAAAATACTCCTTTTATATCTTTATCACTCAAATACTCTTTTTTATTTCGTACCCTTTTTAAGATTTTCAAATTAAATATTCGCAACACCGGAACATTAGTAATATAGTCCGCATCAATAAGTAATACACCGTTGTTTATCGCTCCGCGAAACACCGTAAAATATGCTCCCATAATTACAACAATGTATACTAACATACACAACATATCTAACATCAGGTTATTATCCCCCATATATAACCATCTTAACGTTCTAGCGATATACCCAATCGGCATCAATAGAATATTAACAAGCAGTTTATTCTCAATTATTTTTAAATACTGATTACTATATACCAATAATGTTGCAGCCGTCGAAAATAAAACTGTTAATGCCACTGATACTATTTTTATATTTCTTCCTTTTGTTATCCGAATTGTTTCCAAAAGTACTATAGTTAGCACACCAACTATAACAATCGATATACACAAACAGCCCACTACTAAGGCAACAACTATTGCAATATTATGTATATCAAAAAATAATAGTGAAAAGCACACTGGAAATACCAATAAAATATATGTTTTTAAAAACTCCCAAGTACTATCTAACATATTTATGCATATAATTTGCCATTCACACATTGGAAACATATACAAAATATGCTTGTCCGCTCTTTCGAACAAGCTTTCATATATTTTATTAAAATTGTCCCCTATATTTACTATAGTTACGAACACAAAATATAACATTAACCCCGAACTTATTGATTTATAATTTTTTGAAAATAAAACATTTAAAATTACGTATCCGATAAACGCTATAAAAAGCCATAACAAAACATAACCTGTAATTCTTCCATACTTTTCTTCTGATGATTCATATTTCAATCTATTTAAACATATTTTTAATTTTAATTTATAATATAACTTTAACATATATAACCTACTTGCCAATCAAATCCAAAAAAGCTTCTTCTAAACTATTATAGTGCTTGTTAATATCTTCCATTGTCCCTTGATACTTAATAATTCCTTTATCAATAATTGCTAATCTGTCACATATTTCCTCTGCAACTGATAATATATGTGTTGAAATGAATATAGTGGTTCCTTTTTCCCTTTCCTCTACTAACACATCTTTTAAAATTTTTGTTGTTTGAGGATCCAATCCGACTGTAGGCTCATCCAAAATGAGCAAGTTAGGTTTGTGAATAAGTGTGGCTATAATAGCTATTTTCTGCTTTGTCCCATGTGAATATGTATTAATAAACTCATTCACCTTATCATCTATTTCAAATTTATTAATATAATATTTAATTAATTCTTCCAACTCTTCGCCATCTTCAATACCATAAATATTTGCCATGAACTTCACAAATTCATATCCAGTCAAATAATCATATACCATAGGGGTATCTGCAATATATCCAATGTTTTTTTTCACATCTTTCTTATTTGTTTTTATATTTTTTCCATTAACTTTAATATATCCGTTATCAACATTTAACAAACCAACTATCGACTTAATTGTAGTTGTTTTCCCAGCACCATTTTTCCCAATAAAGGCAAATATACTATGCTTAGGAACATGCAACCTTTCTATGCATACCGCCTCATAAGAATCATACTTTTTTACAAAATTATTTATTTGCAACATATTTTGTCACACTCCTATTTCTGTTTGAAATCACTGTTAGTCACCTTTCTTTTTATATTAAATTTCGTTTCTAAAACACAATTAACAATAACTAAAACAAGAAGTAGCTCATAATTTATTATACCTTTAAAATAACATATACACGTTAATACTAACAAAATCTTTGCAATCATACATATAAATTTCATTTTTCCTCCAAAAACATATCAGTATCGGTAAATCAACCGATACTGATACAACCATTAATACTAAAGAACCTTTTCAAAGATGTCAATTAACCATTCTATAAATTCTGCGACATCCCCTGCAGCCATTATAGCAGCTACCACTTTTCCAATGTTATCAGCAATCCATTGTACTGCCTTGTTACCATACTTCCATATAGTACTAAAAGCTGCCTTTAAATACCTAACTACTTTTGAACCATATTTTGCTGCAATTTTAACAAGCTTTAATAAAGCCTTAATTTTAGCCATTTTTATATCTCCTTTTCTTAATTGTTCTTTACACCTAATAAAAAAAGTGATATACTTAATCCTAGGTACTTTTTTTATAAGTGCTTGTTCTTAGGACTCTGAAGGTTTTCGCGAATTGATTCAGAGTCCTTATATGTATATATAACATCAATTGTGATGTGATATATCAAAAAAGGTTGCAATGATAATTTATCACTGCAACCGAACCATCATAGTACCTATAGGTACTTTAGACTTCTAGCTTTGCGTCCTTTCATTTCTAAAAGTTTGCCCAAATATATATAATAATAATAAAGTCATTTTTCATCCTTGTGCATTGTATCATTAAGTAATCATATAGTCAAGTATATTAAAAAAAAAAAAAAAATATCAATAATATTTTTCTTAACAAAACAAAAATCGCCCATAATAGTGTAATTATAAGTAAAACTATTATGGGCTTTTTTTATTACTGTGTTACTTTAATTGATTTAACTGCTGAATCAGATGTCTTCTGTTTCTGACCAATATCATTGACTACAGTTGGAACTACTTTATAATAATATGTCTTACCCTTTGTAACTTTCTTATCAGTAAAACTATATGTATCACTCCATTTTGATGCATTGTCATCTACCTTGAATGTACCAACTTCAGTATATTTACCCTTGCTGGATGTAGCTCTCATAATCTTATAGCTCTTTGCACACTTGATATTTTCAAATACTACATTAACCGAGTTATCCCAGTTCTTATTAATATCTGTTATCTTAGTGGTCTTAACACTATGAGCATACATCTTCTCACCTGCTTCTCCGTATAAACCATACTTGTTGTTTACTGCAGAAACTGTATATTTGTACTTAACACCAGGTGTGAGTGAATCTACTTCGATGTAATTCTTATCTGCAGAGTATGATCTTACACTCATTCCATCCTGTCTGTAAATATTTATGTTATAGTAGTTCGCATTAGATACCTTTTTCCATGTTATCTTATCTACTGTCTCTGATTTCTTAGAAACTTTTATTCCTGTTACTTTCTTAAGTGTATTATCATTCCATGTACTTACATATGTGCTTGTATAATCTTCACCATACACACCTACAACTTGCACATCGCTGTATTTTGATGAGCCATTACTGTCAATCACTTTAGTATATACATAGGAGCCAGCTTTATTACTCTTGAATGTTTTAAGAGTTACTGATTTTCCTAACTTGTTATCATATGCCCTGATCTCTATCTTCTTTGCAGCCGGAACATAATCCCATTTAATCTTATACTTAACAGTAGCAGATGTCTTTCCTACAGTTGCAGATATCACCTTTGATTCTACGTTACAAGGACGTAAGTCAGATACATACAGACTTACTGAATCTGATATAAAGCTTGTAGTCTTTCCAGATTTTACACCCTTAATATAAACATAATAGTTATTTAATTTACTAAGTTTGCTAATCTTAAATGAATTCTTACTTGTAGTACCAATCTTCTTATACACATCACCTGTAATATCTGTCTTCATATAGATTTCGTATTTCGAAAAACCTTTTACTTTATCCCATGATACGGTTGCTGATGATGCTGATGTGTACTTGTATGTTGCATTAAGAGGAGTAGCAATAAGCTTTACACCTGCAGGCTTTCTGGAAATAACACCAGCTTCACTCTTTCCGGTTTTCTGATTGTAATATATAGGCTTTACTTTGTAGTAATATGTCTCACCATCTTTTGCCTTTTTGTCAACAAACTCTCCTGTTGTATTTGTTGCTACCTTTTTGAAGCCTTTATTTGGCTTTGTTGATTTGTAAAACTCATAGAATGTAGCATCTCCTCTTGTATCCACTGTTATAACCGGATGTTTCTTTTCATCAAGATTGACATAACATGAACACTGTGATTTTTCATATTTATCCGATACAATTTTCGAATAACTTCCATACACTGTATTATTTCCGTCTTTTACCTTGATTCTTGATTTATAGTAATATGTTTTCCCTGCTTCAATATCATAATCATAGAACCAGAGGTTTTCCCATGCAGTAGTTGTGGCTATTTTCTTGTATGTTCCATTTTTCTTAGTTGCGCGATATACTTCAATCTCTTTGTATGTTCCATCACTATATTGTACATAATATTCAATACCACGCATACCATAACCTGTATAACGTTCAAACATATTGTTTGAACTGCTTGTTGTGTAAGTACCTGTTGAATTTACCTTAGGCCAATCCTTCTTAAATGTCTTAGTTACCGGAGTTGATGCAACATCTTTATTATCGTATGCAATCACCTTTATGTTGTATGTCTTGCCATATACTATATTTCCAAGATAACTTGTACCTGAAAAATAGTCATTATTATACACATACTCACCAGTCTCTTCGTCATAATAACCATCACTGTACGACTCTATAGTATCCCACAGCTTGTCATTAACATACACTTTTGCATACCTACCGTACGCCGAAACGCTAACCTGCAAGTCGTAATCCTGATTGATATTAACATTTTCAACATACGCCTGACTTTCCTGTGTATCTGTCAGTTCATCAGCATACGCTGTAATTGCAACAGGTTCAACCATTGCAAGTGGTGCTGCAAGCATAATACTTGCTGATGCAGCAATTAATGTTTTTAGAATCTTCTTTCTCATGAAGTTTCCCCCTTTGTAAAAAATTTATTAGCTATTATATCCGTTAGGATTTTTGCTCTGCCAGTTCCATGAATCTGCACACATCTCTTCAATGCCATACTCTGCTTCCCATAAAAGTTCTCTCTTTGCCTTTGATGGATCACAGTAACATGTAGCTATATCCCCTGCACGTCTCGGTTTAATCTGATATGGAATCTTATGCCCACATGCTTTTTCAAAGGCTGCCACAACCTGCAATACACTGTAGCCATTCCCTGTTCCAAGATTATATACACTAACTCCTTCTTTGTCCTCAAGCTTCTTTATGGCTTTGACATGACCTCTTGCAAGGTCTACTACGTGAATATAATCTCTGACACCTGTTCCATCTGGAGTATCGTAATCGTCACCAAACACGCCAAGACATTCTAACTTGCCGATTGCAACCTGTGCTACATATGGTAAAAGATTATTTGGTATTCCCTTTGGATCCTCACCAATCATTCCACTCTTATGTGCACCGATTGGATTAAAATATCTAAGCAGAATAACATTCCACTCACTGTCTGATGTATGAAAGTCTGTAAGCACCTGTTCAAGCATCCATTTAGTCCATCCGTAAGGATTAGTACAGATACCCTTTGGACACTCTTCTGTAATCGGTACGAATGCCGGATCGCCATATACCGTTGCTGATGAAGAGAATATAATGTTCTTACATCCGTTTTCTCTCATCACATTACAAAGCGTAAGCGTTCCCGCAATATTATTCTCATAATATTCAAGAGGTTTTACAACTGATTCACCAACCGCCTTTAACCCTGCAAAATGAATTACCGCCTCAATGGCTCCACTCTTTGCTTCCTCTTCAAAAATCCTCTTAAGAGCTTCGCAATCTCTTATATCATTCTCATAAAACTTTACCGTCTTACCTGAAATGTGTTCTATTCTATCAACTGCCTTCTCACTGGCATTAGATAAATTATCTACAATTACTACTTCATATCCTTCGTTTAATAACTCTACACAAGTATGACTGCCTATATATCCGGCTCCACCTGTAACTAAAATCTTCATATCCAGTCTCCTTTTCATACATATACTACATTATATCACACATATGTGTATTTGTCTGTAACTTCCAACAAAAAATAAGTAAACATCGTTTCATAATGTGTACTTATCTCGTTATTCTTTATTATACTCACACAAAATATATATAAACTCTTTAAGCTCAACCGGCTTACTGTACAGATACCCCTGATACCATTTGCATCCAAGACTTGATAACAAATCTCTCTGTTCTTCTGTTTCAACATACTCCGCTATAACTTTTACATCAAGTGTATCTGCCAGTTCTACAACTGATTTTACAATCTTCTGATTAGTAGTATTCTTTAGAAGATTCTTAACAAGAGAACCATCTAACTTAACCACATCAAAATAATTTGACTGCAAATACAGAAGTGATGTATGTCCCATTCCAAAATCATCAATAAGCAGTACATGACCAACCTTCTTAAGCCTGTTAATCTTGTTGATAACCATATCTGAATGAGTAATCATTTCCTGTTCTGTAATCTCTATCCACAATTTGTCGGGTTCAACATTATGCTTGCGCATCTTCTCTTTTATACAAGCTTCAATATCCCACAAGAGTGATCTCGCTGTTATGTTAACAGATATCTTGAAGTGTCCGTCATATACCTTTGCTGTCTCTTCAATCGCTTCAGTTGCAATCTCAAAAATCTGTTCTTCTACTTTTTCAAGAAGATTACCTTCCTTTGCAAGGTACACAATTAACGGTGGATATATGTTCCCGTATACAGGATGTTTCCAGCGAAGCAGCGCCTCTGCCCCCATACATCTTCCTTCATCAGTAATCTGTGGTTGAAACAACATATACAACTCTTTTTTCTCAATAGCTTTTTCCAAATCCTTAAGCAACATTCTCGACGTTACACCCGTCTTATCAGAACGCGTCAAAAACTTTGGATGCTCATGTCTGTCTTCCGCTTCCTGTAATTCACCGATAAGAACACCAAGCTGTTTTCTGGCATACATATCTTCTGTTTCCCTGTTAAGCTTCAAAAAGGGAGCGTATATGGCAATGCCGATTACTATACACACGAGTTGCAATATAGTTCCCCTTATGGAATCGGTAGCAATATAGCCACTAAGCAACACCGGTGTAGTCCATGTGACTTCTCGCACCATGGTCGGAACAAGATTTAATGCAACTGCACAATATGAAACACAATAACACATAACCGGAGTTATTATGAACGGAATCATCAATATAGGATTCAAAATGATTGGAATACCAAAATTGAGCAATTCATTCAGGTTAAACAACACTGTCGGCACCGCAAGTACAGCTATGTTGTTTTGTTTTTTCTTTATTGCGTGAAATATCATATATATAAGGACACAAATGGTAGTTCCGCATCCGCCCATAACTACAAAAACATCAAAGAAGGCTTTAGAAAAAATCTGTCCTTCTCCCCGGAATGCAAAAATATCCAATGCAACCGGCTCAAGCAGATGACTGCCGTGCATTCCAAAAAACCACAATATATGAAGTAACAATGTATATATAAGTCCCGTAATAAATGTGGAGGCATCATCAAAAAGCTTAAACGAACCACAAACAAGTTCTCTAAATCCTTCATTCAAATTAACAATACCGGTAGCTGCATAAATACCGTCATTTATCAAAGAGAATAACAGACCTATAACTATAACAGGAAAAATACAGCTTATAGCAGTAGCTGTCACACCTTCAACCCTCATTGTAAATCCATACAATGTAAGGTGTTTGTTTTTTCTCATAAGCATATGCACTTTACATGCCACATACGAATTAACAATCGCTGAAAAGCAACCTGACACACCAATTGTAGAAGCAAGTGTATCATCAGTTCCAAATACAAACTGAGTGGCAAATGCCAAAGCTCCTGTCAATCCATACATAGCAATAACATCAGCCGATTCATTCAGCTCCATCGCAAAACTTATGCTGACAGATATCGCAAGCGCCAGAGAAAATATACCAAATGTGGCATTATCCACATTAGTAAGCAACTTAACAAGCCACTGCATATCTGTTGAATTTATAAAATCCTGATATTGATTAATAGGAATGTTTAATATCGCCTTTGCCAGACCACCTGCAATAATAACAGGAATCATCATAGACAATGCATGTCGTAAAACTGTAGCAAAGAACTTCTCCCTGATATAATGTGTAATCTTTACTATTTTATCATTCATATATTAATCCTCATTCGCAGACGCTATGATTTATAAGTTCACAAAAATCTCTGTTTCCTTCTTGAGTGTTCCCGCAACCTTCTGGTTTGCATCCATCTGCTTAGACACCTGATCGATTTCCATAGCGAGAGTCTGCATGCTTTCCGCTGTGCTGGATACACCATTTACACCTTCATCAATTGCAAGACTGATTGAATCGATAGAGTTTGCAATTTCTGCTACTGAATCATTTAACCTGTCGGTCTTTTCAACGAATTCCTGCATTACCTCTTCAATGTATGATGCATTTTCCTTGTACTTTCCTCCTGTAGCAACAAACGCTTCAAAGTCTGGTAAAATAGACTTCTCAATATACGATACAAGTCCTCTTGACTGTGATGCAAGATTCTCAACTGCTGAAATAACAATGCCGTTAATCTCCTGAATATGATTTGCAGCCTCCTGACTCTGTGTAGCAAGAGTACTTATCTCGGTAGCAACTACGGCAAAGCCCTTGCCTGCCTCACCTGCTCTTGCAGCCTCAATAGAAGCATTAAGTGCAAGAAGTGTTGTCTGACTTGCGATATTGAGAATATTATCTGTGAGGGCATTAACCTGCTTAACATTTTCACTCTCTTCAATAGTCTTATTAAGAACCTTAACAAGCTCTGTAATCTTGTTATTTGTATTCTCAAGATTTGTCTTGGCAGTTGTTTCCATCTGTTCTGCATGCTCTTTCATCTTCTTAGAATAGTCATCTATTTCGCTAGACTTAGTAGCAATCTCACTTACTTCTCCACTGACTTCATTGGCATTTTCATTGATAAGGCCTGCATTTCTGCCAACTTCTGTCATTGTAGCTGCAAGTTCCTGTGTTACTGCCGACAGCTCTGTTACACTACCATTTGATTTAACCAGACTCTTCGTAACATCTCCTGCGATATCGTTCATCTTATTGGAGCTGTCTGTAACCGTACTTAAAATAGTCTGAAGTCTTTCGATAAAAGCATTGATACCTGAAGCAAGTGCACCAACTTCATCGTTGGCATATATGGTAATTCTTCTTGTAAGATCTCCCTGCCTGTCATCGATATCCTTCATAATATCTTCCAACTCTTTCTTGGTCTTTGTCATTCTCACAATAACCTTAGCCGTAATAATCACAAATGCTGTAACAGCCAGTACTATACATACAGCTTCAAGCACAAGACTGGTAAACATAGACACCTTGTATGCTGACTGTAAATTTGCCTTTGCTGCTTCAGAGTTCTTCTTTGCCGATTCCACAAGTACATTGATAGACTTTGTCATATCACCCATTTTCTCTTTAAGAGTAGTATTGGCGATTTCAAATGCCTCTATGTTCTGTGTATTAGCACTAAGAGCAATCATAGATGCGATTGCCTCCTTCGTACCCTCATAAGCTTCTACTACCGAATCAAAAGTTTTGTTGTCATTCTTATCAAGATACATTGTGTACTCTGACAACTCGTCATAAATATTTTGTTCCTGCTCTTTAATCGAATCTACCAAATTAAGCATTGTATTTGAATCTGTTGCCACGATATGTGATAGCGCCATTGTATGTAACTCTTTTACGTCGCTTTGAATATCTCCAAGAACAGATATCCCTTCAAGATATATATCTGCAATCTCCGTAGCTTCATTATTTACGTTTTTTAAGTTGACTACTGATATCGACACACTCACAACCATCATAATGCTGATAATGGCAATCGGTGCAAATATCCATAATTTAATGGTGGATTTTTTCTTTTTCTTCATATCATTAGTTCCTTTCATCCTACTGTACTGTTGAAGCAGTTATCGCCTCTACGGTTGTATCTAATAGTTTCTGTAAATTAGATGTCTTTCCATCGAGCAGGGCCTGTGCATAATTAACTGCTGCTGCCCAGTAATTTCCTCCCACTCTCTGCATCTGTGAATACTGTGCCTGTTCTAAAACAGCCTGAATAGCAGTTGCTTTTTTTATCTCATCTGTTGCTCCTGCATTAATGTTTGATGGTCCCTGACCTCTCATCTTAAATCTTAACTGTTGGTTCTCTTCGTTTGTAAGATACTGTGCAAACTTCTGTGCCCATTCAACATTGTCAGAATATGGATTAACACCTATACACTTATATCCAAAGAAACTTCCCATCTGCACATCCTTTCCTGCACACTTGTATGTAGGAAGCTTTACTGCTCCATAATCACTCCCCCACGCCTTTGATACTGCCGCTTCATCCCAGACACCACTCACAAAAGCAATAACATCTCCGCTTACTATATCCTCAAGCCACTTGCTCTGCCCCTCTGATACAAATCCTTTGTGTTTGGCAATTTTTGCCATTGCCTGCGCCACATCAATTCCTTTGATATCTCCATCCTTCGAATTCCATGTACAATAATTGGTCACACCGTCTTCATTAAGACCAAGTGTAAGTCCTGTCTGGCTAAAGAATGAATACAAATACCAGCCCGAACTCCAGTCCATTGCAACCTTCTTATTAGCCTTTGCTGCCACATCAAGCATAGTGTCAAGGCTCTTCACATCATCCTCTGTAAAGTATTTCTTGTTATAGTACATAAAATAACTGTTATCTGCTGTCGAAGGGTAAGCATACAACTTATCATTCTCTGTCATAGCTGCTGTCGATGCCTCAATATTGGCTTTTATTACCTCATCTGCATTCTCAACTTGTGCTGCCGCACCACCTGCCGCAAGAATTCTAATGTCGCCATCTGTTGTGGAATACACATCTGGTGCATTAAGGACATCGCTTAACACGTTATTCCTACATTCATCGTCCTCCATCGCTGCCCACTCAATTGTAATATTGGCTTCTGATGAATGTTCTTTTGCAAAATTGTCAGCCACTGTTTTAATAAGTTCTTTATCCTCCTCACCAGACCAAACAGTCAGCGTTACATCCTTAGAGGACTCTTTCTTGTCAGTAATCACCCTCTTTTCGTTCTTTTTCGCACCACTGGCACAGCCTGTAATCATAGAGCATGCCATAACCACCGATAACCCTACTGTAAATAGTTTTTTCCTCACTCTCATCATCCTTTCGTCTTTCAGTCTTTTATAGAATTGTAACAATTATATTGTTTATAGTTTATCATTTTTGTGAAGTTTTTTCAACAAATAGATTACTATTGCTTAAACATATCATTGTCCAATTCCTCTAAGGACCAAATACAATCCTCATCTTTCTTCGAAAGCGTTGTCTTTACATGTAAATACCCATCCTGTAATTCAATAACGCCATTACCATAATTGTACCATCCATCCGTGAACTCAAAATGCACACAATTATTAACAATTTCTGAACAAATCCGCCCTGTTTCGGCTGTTCTATACGCTGGAGCCGCTTGAAGAGTAGAAATTTCAAATGTTACTTTTGTTACATTTCCATCATCATCTCGCTCCACTTCATGTATTGACAAAAAAGTGCCACCTTTTTCATAAACGCTTTCCGCACTCTCGCCTTTAACGTAATATTGTCCAACTAATGAATCAGTTTTCTTTCCAGCGTCTCCAACCATACAATATAACGCCACAATGCCAATCACCAGAAGAACTGTCACAGCACAAAACATTATCTTTTTATTCTTCATATACCGCCCTCTTAATCTTATCTAATCTTGAATAGAATTCTCCATAGAAATCATTGTTTTCATACGGCACAATATAAAACTCATTAAGCAGATACATATTTATTTTCTTTGCCGATTCTTCGCTTTGAGTCTCAAGCATCTGCTGTATATCCCTGGTAAAATAGTGCCAGTCATTGATATACTTTTCGTAAACGGCAAGATTTTCTGTGTCTAACCATTTTTTAAGCTTAACCTTTGTCTTGTTCACATACTTACATTCACCCACCTGTAAAAAATAACTAAATGAGCCATTTTCATAATGACGCCCCATAGGAAACAGACGGCATATACCAGGTCTTAAGCTGTGTACACTGCACCTTCCCTCTGCATTTAAAAAATTGCATTTCTTCAATTCTCCATCCATCTTAATGTTTGGAATAATCATTCCTCTGTCTACATTCAATTCTATTTTGTCCATCAAAAGATTCTGAAACGTAGTGTTAAGGCCTTTTGTTAATCTGTATATGTCATATGGATCAAGGGTTATTGTATTACCCACGTTTGTACAGCAGGCATGACATCCGGCACAATCACTACAACCGATTTTCACCATGTCATTAGGTGTGTATTTCTTTCCGTCAGATATCTCTTCTATTGATTCAAATCTTTCCATTTTAATCTCCATTCCGCAAACACATATATACAAAGAAACTGCCACCATAAATCAAGGTGACAGTTTCATTTTTGCTATATCTTATTTATCTGTGATTTCGCTGTGTAATTCCTGTAATGACTTAATCTTTCCGTTTCCGTTTTTCTTAACCTGGGCAATACCTACAGTCGTAGCAAGTGCTGCCGCAACTGTTGTCATATATGGAATCTTAGCCTTTATTGCAGCTTTTCTTAAGTAGCTGTCGTCATTTACACTGTCTTTTCCAACCGGTGAATTGATAATCAAATCGATTTCTCCATTTGTGATTGCATCAAGCATATTAGGGCGACCTTCTGACAGCTTCTTAATCTTTGTAGCTTCTATTCCTGCCGAAGTAATAAGGTCATATGTTCCACCTGTGGCAACAATCTTAAATCCACATTCTTCAAATCCCTTAGCCACTTCTACGATACCTTCTTTATCCTTGCGGTTAACGGAGATAAGTACAGTTCCTTCAAGAGGAAGCTTAGCCTGCACTCCTTCTTCAGCCTTATAGAAAGCTTCCCCGTATGATTCAGATAAACCAAGCACTTCACCTGTCGAACGCATCTCAGGTCCAAGTACAGGATCAACCTCCTGGAACATATTGAATGGGAATGCTGCTTCCTTAACACCATAATAAGGTATTGTCTTTTCCTTCATCTCAGGAATAGGAGACTTCCTTCCTGTAAGTTCACTGGTAATAATGTCTGTAGCTATAGGTACCATCCTGGTGTTACATACCTTAGATACAAGTGGAACGGTTCTGGATGCTCTTGGATTGGCTTCAAGTACATATACCTTTCCATTCTCAATTGCATACTGCATATTCATAAGTCCCTTTACATGCATCTCTTCAGCAATCTTTCTTGTATATTCTTTAATTGTCTCAACATTCTCTTCAGAGATGTGAACTGAAGGAATGATACATGCTGAGTCACCTGAATGAACACCTGCAAGCTCTATATGTTCCATTACTGCCGGAACAAAAGCGTGAGTACCATCACTGATAGCATCTGATTCACACTCTAATGCATTATTTAAAAATCTGTCGATAAGTATTGGTCTGTCCGGTGTAACACCAACAGCAGCCTTCATATAATCAGACATACTGTCATCATCATATACAACTTCCATACCACGTCCACCAAGAACGTATGAAGGACGAACCATAACAGGGTATCCAATCTTATTCGCAATCTCAACGGCTTCATCAACTGTTGTAGCCATTCCTGACTCTGGCATTGGAATCTCTAACTTATCCATCATCTCTCTGAACAAATCTCTGTCTTCTGCAAGGTCAATAACCGATGGGCTTGTTCCAAGAATCTTAACACCATTCTTTTCAAGATCAGCTGCAAGATTTAGTGGAGTCTGTCCACCAAACTGTGCGATAACACCAAGTGGCTTCTCTTTGTTATATATGCTTAATACATCTTCAAGTGTAAGTGGTTCAAAATACAACTTATCTGATGTGTCATAGTCTGTCGAAACTGTTTCAGGATTACAGTTAACAATAATCGTCTCAAATCCAAGCTTCTTAAGAGCAAGTGCAGCATGTACACAACAATAGTCAAATTCAATACCCTGACCTATTCTGTTAGGACCACCACCAAGAATCATAATCTTCTTATTCTCTGATACCGGGTTCTTATCCTCGCCGTTGTATGTAGAATAATAGTAGGCACTATTCTCTGTACCTGATACATGAACGCCTTCCCATGTCTCTTCAACACCGAGACTTATTCTCTTGTTTCTGATATCTTCTTCCGGAATCTCTAATATCTGACTTAAGTACTTATCAGAGAAACCATCCTTCTTCGCCTTGATAAGAAGCTCATCTGCCGGAAGAGAACCTTTAGATTTAAGAAGTTCTTCTTCCTCATCTACTAATTCCTTCATCTGATTAATAAAGTAATGCTTAACCTTTGTAAGTTCGAAAATCTCATCTGCCGTTGCACCCTTTCTGAGAGCTTCGTACATAATAAAGTGACGCTCGCTGGAAGGTGTTACAAGCAACTGTAATAATTCTTCTTTTGACAACGAATCAAAATTCTTTGCGTGTCCAAGTCCGTATCTTCCATTCTCAAGACTTCTGATAGCTTTCTGGAAAGCTTCTTTGTAGTTCTTACCAATACTCATTACTTCACCAACGGCTCGCATCTGTGTTCCAAGCTTATCTTCAACACCTTTGAACTTCTCAAATGCCCATCTGGCAAACTTGATTACCACATAATCTCCATCCGGAACATACTTATCAAGAGTTCCGTACTTTCCACATGGTATATCCTTAAGTGTAAGTCCTGCTGCCAGCATAGCTGATACTAAAGCAATAGGGAAGCCTGTTGCCTTTGAAGCTAACGCTGAAGATCTTGATGTACGAGGATTAATCTCTATTACTATAATTCTGTCACTAACCGGATCATGTGCAAACTGTACATTTGTTCCACCGATAACCTGAACCTTATCTACAATTGCGTATGCCTGTTCCTGAAGTCTCTTCTGACATTCCTCTGAAATAGTAAGCATCGGAGCTGAACAGAAAGAATCACCTGTATGAACTCCGAGAGGATCAATATTTTCAATAAAGCAGACAGTAATCATATTGCCTTCGCTGTCTCTTACTACTTCTAACTCAAGTTCTTCCCATCCAAGTATAGATTCTTCTACAAGTACCTGACCAACCAGACTTGCCTGAAGACCTCTTGCACAAACCTTCTTAAGTTCTTCTTTATTGTATACGAGTCCGCCACCGGCACCACCCATTGTGTAAGCCGGACGAAGAACAACAGGATAACCAAGCTTATCAGCTATTGCTAAAGCTTCATCTACCGAGTAAGCAACCTCACTTCTTGCCATCTCAATACCAAGCTCATCCATTGTATTCTTAAACTCAATTCTGTCTTCACCACGTTCAATAGCATCTACCTGAACACCAATTACCTTTACATTGTATTTATCAAGTATGCCTGCCTTATATAATTCTGAGCAAAGATTAAGTCCTGACTGTCCTCCAAGATTCGGAAGCAATGCATCCGGACGCTCTTTCTCGATAATCTGCTCAAGACGTTCCACATTAAGTGGTTCAATATATGTTACATCCGCTGTTTCCGGATCAGTCATAATTGTAGCAGGATTTGAATTAACTAACACTATTTCATATCCAAGCTTTCTAAGCGCTTTACAAGCCTGAGTTCCTGAATAATCAAACTCACAAGCCTGTCCTATAATTATTGGACCAGAACCAATAATAAGTACTTTGTTAATGTCTTTTAATTTTGGCATAAATTTTCCCTCCTGTAATGTCACTTAAAACATTATATACTAAAATTATATATTAAAAAAGTGTTTTTTGACGTTCATTAATGTTTATGATACATCCTGTCTTCCTGCTCGTATCTTGGTTCACATGTCAGCTGTATCCCAAGACGCTTAAACATCTGTTCATCAACCGATGATAAGAGGACTGTTGAATGTGCCTCACACCCCTTAAGCTTTGGCAACTGTTCCATAGCTACTCTTGCTTCCTCACTTGAAGCTGCTGTTGATGATAAAGCTATCAAAATCTCATCTGTGTGCAATCTTGGATTTCTGCTTCCAAGATAAGCTGTCTTTAACTTCTGTATTGGCTCGATAGCCTCAGGTGCAATAAGCTTTAAGCTGTCATCCTGTTTAGCCAGTACTTTAATCGCATTGAGCAGAGCAGCACTTGATGCACCTAGCAAATCACTTGTCTTACCTGTTACTATTGTTCCATCAGGAAGCTCGATTGCCGCTGCCGGATTTCCATCTGTTTCATTCTCTCTGCAAAGTGCCGCCTCAACAACTTTTCTTGCACTTGTATCAATGCCAGCCTGCTTCATCAAAAGTTCAAGCTTGTACAAATCATCCTTTGTCTGTCCCTGCCTCTTTCGTTCACACAGACACTTATAATATCTTCTGATAATCTCCTGTTGCGACGAAGCCTTGCAGGCTTCATCATCAACTATACAATTACCGGCCATATTAACACCCATATCTGTCGGAGACTTGTATGGGCTCTCCCCTGAAATCAGTTCAAACATAGCGTTAACAACCGGGAAGATTTCAATGTCTCTATTGTAATTGACTGTTGTAACTCCATACGCATCCAAATGGAATGGATCAATCATATTAAGGTCATTTAGATCTGCTGTTGCCGCTTCATAAGCAAGATTTACAGGATGTTTCAGTGGAATATTCCATATTGGGAATGTCTCAAACTTCGCATAACCTGCATTGATTCCTCTCTTGTGTTCATGATACAACTGTGAAAGACATGTAGCCATCTTACCACTTCCAGGTCCCGGTGCAGTAATAACTACCAGCGGTCTCTCTGTCTCTATATAATCGTTCTTTCCGTATCCTTCATCGCTAACTATTCTTACCACATCACTTGGATACCCCGGAATCTTATAATGTCTGTATGACTTAATACCAAGCTCTGCCAGCCTTTGCTGGAAAAGCTCTGCACTAGGCTGTCCCGCAAACTTCGTAAGACAAACACTTCCCACAAACAGACCTACACCCTTAAACGCATCTATAAGTCTCAATACATCCATATCATATGTAATTCCATAATCTCCACGGATCTTGTTCTCTTCTATATCTTCAGCACTGATAACAATAACTATTTCCGCCTGATCTTTAAGCTGTAATAACATCTGAAGCTTTGAATCAGGTTCAAATCCCGGCAAAACTCTTGATGCATGATAATCATCAAAAAGTTTACCACCAAATTCCAGATATAACTTATTTCCAAACTGTTTAATTCTCTCTCTGATATGTTCAGACTGCATTTTCAAATACTTATCATTATCAAATCCTATTTTCATCGTATTTTTCTTCCTCCACACTATTTTATCTATCAAAAAAGATAGCATAAATTTTGTTATTTTACAAGGTGATGACCTCTAAATCACCCTTTTATTTTGAGAGTTTTCAAGTACTCCTTTCTCTGTGCTGATACCCTGTAGCTTTCTACAGCTTTCTGAATACTCTTGTTGTGTGTCCACACATCAAGGCTTTTTCTCTCGATTACTTTCACCGCTTCATTATATTGCTTTGCAAGTGCTGTTGCAAAATACCAGGCACGCATCATATTGACATAATACTCATCTGACTTAATCGCTTCCACATACTTAAAATATTTGTCATCAAACAAATCATCAAGAAACATGCGCATCATTATTCCAACCCCAAACCTAATAACATAAGTTCTGTCATCAGCCATATATTTTCTTGCAAGCAAAAGCATCTTATCCGGATGTTTTTCACAAATCTTTGGCAACGGAAAATCACAGGTCGCCCAGTTATTGATATATGGCACAAATACGTCAATCGCATCTATGTACTCATCAATATCCTTTATCGCACTGACAAAAAGCATATGAAGATTATTCTCTTCATAATACTGATGGGGCAGAGTATTTAAAAACTCCTTAATATCCCGATTAAGTACTTCATCTTCTTTAGCCTGCTTAACTATATCTTTTGCATATTTTTTTAGAACAGGCATCCTAATCCCAATTATTGTATCCTCATCAACTGTAGGCATCAGCTTCTTGTGAAACTCTTTGTACGAGTCATCCTTAAGTTCTAATAAATCCTTACGAAAATCTTTCATTAAACATTCATCCTTCTATACCAGGTAAGTTCTCGCCTCACAATTTAGGGCATCTCTTTTCCTGTAATCAAACAGCACCCTTATCTTTTCATTTTGTTTTTCACTGCACCATTCTATACTATCATTAACTATTTTTCCATAGTAAAATTCTTCATAATGCGTCATTTTACTCATTTGTTTCCAGTCATAACCCTTATAATTCTCTAAATATTTTCGCTCTTTCTCTTCTGTCATATAAAAATCTCTCACGGCTTCTTTATCAGGCTCACCTGCAAAAGAAGGCCGGCTCTTTGCCTTCTCTCTAAGGTATAAATCATACTTTAAAAGTTCTTGGTATACTTCCATCTTTTCACTATCATACACCGACAAAAAGCTGAGAAGCGCCTCGTATCTTTTCACCCTTGCAGGACTCTTAATCTGACTTTGATTCTCTGCAAAATATTTTGCCATAAGCTCATACATGCGAAAAGCTGAATCAAACTGTTTCTCCATATATGCTATAGTGTTTGTGAACTGCCTGCTGTTATAAAAAATCTCAACAACATCTTCAACAGCTTTAAGCTTCAACACGTCTCCATACGATAACCATTTTGTACTGAGAACCTCATATGTAGGATTATCGTTATACATAATCCCATATTCTTTTGTCTTTTGCTCCATTGGTGAACCTTTAAGCACTTTTAAAAATCCAAGCTGGAGTTCATCAGGCTTCATAGCATACACTCTGTCAAATGATTTTGCAAAAGTATCATAATCCTCATACGGAAGACCGGCAATCAAATCAAGATGCACATGAACATTGTTCCCCATCTTTATACGATTAACAATTTCCGCCAGATGAAAAACATCCATCACCCGGTTAATCGCCCTTATTGTGGACTCATTAGTTGACTGAACACCTATTTCCAACTGCACAAGCCCCGGCCTCATACTATTTAAAATCCTTATCTCCTCATCATTAAGAATATCCGCCGACACCTCAAAATGAAAATTAGTAATGCCATTGTCATTGTCTTTTATGAAATTCCAAATCTGCCTGGTGTGCTCTCTGTTACAATTAAAAGTCCTGTCAACAAACTTAACCTGTTTAACATCGTTATCAAGGAAGAACTTAAGCTCTTTTTTTACTATATCAGTATCTCTTAATCTAACTTTTTTATCTATCGAAGACAGACAATAGCTGCAGCTGTACGGACACCCTCTGCTTGATTCATAATAGATTATCTTATTCTCAAAAAGCGAAATATCATCATATAAAAATGGAAGCTTTGACATATCTGTAAGCTGCCTTGGTCTTGTAAAACCACTTCTAAGACATAACCCGTCTATATCTTCAAGTCTTAGTATTTCTCCATTGTAGTATCCCATAAGCTCCTTGAAAGTTTCCTCGCCCTCACCAATCATTATTCCTGTAAGTGAGGTATATTTAAGAAGAAGCTTGTCAGCATCAAAGGATACCTCAGGTCCTCCAAGCCATATCTTAGTGTCCGGCAATACTTTTTTTAGTTCAGGCAGGAGCTTTCCTATTATTTCAAAGTTCCATATATAGCAGGAAAAACCAACAACGTCAGGCTTTCTTAAATAAATATCAGCAAGTATATCTCTTGCATATTGATTTATTGTATACTCAGCTATTTCTATCTGATTTTTATATTTTTCTCCCGCATAAGCCTTAAGACTGTATAACGCAGGGTTTGAATGAATATATTTTGCATTAACAGCAGCTAATAAAAACTTCATGTTCTTCTCCATAATAAACCCCTCGCATTTTCAATACGAGGGGCAAAAATCTTATTTATCAACCTTTGGTAATTTTGATAATGATTCCTTTAATTCTTCGTCAGTTGGAATGTAATCCTGCATAACTCCATCGTTAAACTTCTGATATGCATACATATCAAAATATCCTGTTCCTGTAAGCCCAAACACAATATTCTTAGCTTCTCCTGTTTCCTTGCATTTTAAAGCTTCATCAATTGCAACCTTAATGGCATGACTGCTCTCCGGTGCCGGTAAGATACCTTCCACTCTTGCAAATGTGGTAGCCGCTTCAAACACCTCTGTCTGTTCTACACTTCTCGCCTTCAAATATCCCTGATCATACAACTCAGATACAACTGAACTCATTCCATGATATCTGAGTCCTCCTGCATGATTAGCTGAAGGAATAAAACCACTGCCAAGTGTGTACATCTTAGAGAGAGGACAAACCTTACCTGTATCGCAGAAATCATATGCATATTTACCTCTTGTAAGACTTGGACAAGAGGCCGGCTCTACTGCAATTATCTCATAGTCTGCTTCACCTCTTAACATCTCTCCTACAAATGGCGAGATAAGTCCACCAAGATTTGAACCACCACCTGCACAGCCAATAACCATATCTGCCTTTACGCCGTACTTATCAAGTGCTTTTTTCGTCTCAAGACCAATTACTGACTGATGAAGAAGTACCTGTGTAAGCACAGAACCAAGTACATATCTGTAGCCTTCCTGATTAGTAGCAGCCTCAACCGCTTCTGAAATGGCACAGCCAAGACTTCCTGTTGTACCAGGAAACTCTGCGTTAATTTTCTTACCGATTTCTGTCAGCATAGAAGGAGATGGTGTCACATTAGCACCGTAAGTTCTCATCACTTCTCTTCTAAACGGCTTCTGCTCATAAGAACATTTAACCATATACACCTGACAATCCAGATCAAAATATGAACATGCCATTGATAAAGCTGTTCCCCACTGACCTGCGCCTGTCTCTGTAGTCACACCCTTAAGTCCCTGCTTCTTAGCATAATATGCCTGTGCAATCGCTGAGTTAAGCTTATGGCTTCCTGATGTGTTATTTCCTTCGAACTTGTAATATATGTGAGCCGGTGTACCAAGCTTCTCCTCTAAGCAATAAGCTCTTACAAGAGGAGATGGTCGATACATCTTATAGAAATTACGAATTTCCTCCGGTATATCAAAATATGCTGTATTTTCATCTAATTCCTGTTTTGCAAGCTCTTCACAGAAAATTCCTGATAATTCTTCAACAGTTACGGGCTTTAGAGTTCCCGGATTTAAAATTGGAGCCGGCTTTTTCTTCATATCAGCTCTCACGTTGTACCACTGTGTTGGCATCTCATTTTCTTCCAGATATATTTTGTAGGGTATTTCTCTCATAATTTGTCTCCGTTTCTTTTTTCATAATCGTTCTCTATTGTACCACACCATCACAATTTATACTAGAATTTTTTACCTGGTCACTTTCTTAGTTTTAGAATAAGAACTCTGTGCATTCCTATAGCATGCCACCATTCTGTAAGTATACGTAGCAGTTGGTTTTATTTTTCTGTCTACAAAGCTTACCTTCGAGCCTCTTCTGATTCTTGCAATCAGCCTATATTTTCCCTTGCCTGTTTTACGATATACTTTGTAACCGGTTGCACCTTTAACTTTGTTCCATTTAAGTGTCACCTTTTTGTTACCTTTTACAGCCGACTTAATTCTTGGAGTTTTCAGATATCTAACTGTTATTCTGTTAGAATCCCTTGAAACAGTTTTACCTCTATAAGCTTTCACTTTGTAAGTATACACGTATTTTGTGCTTATTTTCCTGTCATAAATATATGTAGTATTACCTTTTCTTACAGTTCTTATAAGCTTATATCTTCCTTTGCCTGTTTTACGATATACTCTGTAACCTGTTGCATTCTTAACTCTTTTCCAAGATATCTTTATCGCCTTTCCTCTTGTCACAGCAGTTCTCACTGTTGTCCTTGACACTTTAACTACTTTCTTCTCTGTGGATTCTTCTGTTGTCTCCTCAAACTTTGTTGTGTCCTCACTTGTTGTCTCTGTGGCACTTTCTTTTGTTGTATTCTCACCTGATGTCTCTGTGGCACTCTCTTTTGTTGTGTCCTCACCTGATGTCTCTGTGGCACTTTCTTTTGTTGTGTTCTCGGTCTCAGGCTCTTTTATGGTGAATTCATATTCCTTTTCTCCACCATATTTACCTTCGCCTCTCACCACAATTTTGGCTGTTCCAACTGCAACATTATTTTTGTAAGTCACTTTGTAATCCACGTCTTTTTCAAGAACTTCATCGCCCATTTTTACAAGCACATTAGGTTCAATAGTTCTACCTGTATAAGTATGCTCTTTACCATATAAAACAGTAGCTTTTGTTATATCAAGAAGTTCAACTACAACATTTACTCTCTTTAAAACATTACTTCCGTCTGTAGTGTATGCACCAAGTACTGTCTGGCCGGATTTTAACGCTTTAACTGTTACTTTGTTTCCATCTGTTTCAATAGATGCGACACTTTCATCATCAATCTTCCAGTACACATCTTTATATGTCGGTTCAACCGTTGCTGCTTCCTCTTCTGATAAACCTTCTTCTATCTGCGGATTGATCACAGCGTTTATCTTCTGCTCATCACCGCAATTCATCATAAGCATATCAGATTCATAATCAAAGCTTATACTCTCTGCCGGCACAAATTTGGGATATGCTAAATAATGTCCCATATAACATTCTCTGTAATCCTGATTAAAGAAATAATCAGTTCCGTCATATAATGCTGTGGCTACACTGTATCTGTATGTAGTGCCATTTGTCACCTCAGTATCTGTGTATGAATAAGTCTTAGCTCCGGTTTTGGGTATAAATACATATGGTTTTAATACCATAGTGCACGTTCTAAGCAGATAGTAACCATCAATATCCGACTCATCCTCGAGACCTTCAAATGTTATTGTTCCATTATTGTATCCGTTAAGTGTTGTAGTTATGTTATCGTGGGACACTTTTCCTTCAACACAGCCAATTTTTATCTCTTTTTCCAGAGCCACTTCATCATTACTCTTAATAATGAGTTTTGTCTTTCCAGCCCCCGCAAAGGTTATTTTGAATGTAAGCTCATTTGCTGCTGCATTTTCTTTTTCAATCTTTTCCACCGTTGCAACGCTCTCATCTGCTATCTTGTAACTAAAATCAAGATTGCTTATGTTTGCATTTGCAGGAAGATATTTAACTGAAACAGTTGCTTCTTTGTTGTAAGGAGTAAGTGACACAGTTGCATTATCAACTGTATAACCCGTAATAACCTCGTTTGCTGTAGTAGCTGCATCAATCTCCGTAAAATCACCATATATCAGTCTTCTACTTCCGGTCTGCCAGTTAGAGAAAAATCCGCACACCGCAAACTTATAAGACTTGCCCGCTTCAAGATTGCTGACTACACATTTACCCTCAGTAGCATATTTTGCTTCGTTCACACATTCATATTTGGCTTCCTCATCATTCCATTTGAAAACATAATAACCATATGTGTTATCCATCTCATCCCATTTAAGTGTTACGCTGTTATTGTTTCTCGAAGCCACATACAAGTTGGAAACTTTTGGATTTCCTACATAAAATGTTGTTGACCCATAGCAGCTCTCATCTGTTGAATATGCATCAATTCTTGCCACACCATATTTTTTAACTGTAACAAGACCGTTATTATCAACTGTCAGAATATCCTCATTTGAGCTTACCCATTTTCCGATTTCCTTGTTAACTGCATTGTCCGGAAAATATGAGCCAACTTTTAGCTGATATGTAGAGCCAACACATGAATTATCCAGCTCATAATATGATTTTTCCATACTGATTTTTCTTACGGTAGTATCCTCAACATGAACATTTACAGTCTTTACTATGTTAGAACCATCTACTGTTTTCAAAGTAATTTTTGTATCACCAACTGCCTTTGCCACAACAAGACCATATCTGTTTACTGTAGCAATCTCCTCATTCTCAGAAGTAAAAATCACTTCTTTTGCGGCATTCTCAGGAACCAGATTATATTCAATATAATTCTTTAAACCTGTCTGAAGTGTGATATTTTCATCAACAAGATTTAACTCTTTTATTTTTTGATCCTCAAATGTCACAAGACACTCACCGTAATTAGTAGTACCGTCTTGCGTTATTGCAAAAATCTTTACTGTTCCATTTTTATGTTTTGTAACTACTCCGTTATCATCAACTGATGCTATGCTGTCAACTGAAGAATACCATTTTACCGGTCTGTCATTTGTGAGTATTTCTGTATCATCCTCACCAGGAAGATAAACATTTGCATTTAATTCTACCTTGTCACTGTCAGAGCCTATTTTTGAAATCACTTCTCCGTTATGTACAATCTCAATCTTTGAAGCAACCACATCTGATACAAGCTCTTCAGTATCAACAAACTCATTATTAGTAATATTGAAACCTGTTCCCGCTATTGAACCATATGACGTAAAACCTTTAACACCCTGGAAAACGTTGTCCTTTACATTAAGGTTTGATACGATGCATCCGTCCGCGGCTCTGTAATAAAACATTCTGTTGTAGTATGTTTTTGTTCCGTCCGGATTCTCTTTTCTTGACTCATCACCAAGAGAAACAATATTTCCTTCTTCATCAATCTTTTGTGACAACGTTCCATCTGATTGACTAAAACCAATATTTGGCGCATAGTATTTATTTCCAACTATATCCACCTGTTTTGCTTTTGTAGCAATCTTCATTAGTGCAGTCCAGACACCTCTTTTTCCAGTGTTTCTGACCATATCATAAATTGTATTATTGCTAAATGACATAACCGCATCCTCTGAACCGCCTGAGAAACAACAAAGTTCTCCAATTCCATTGTATGCAGTCACTGTATTACCTTCACAAACTGCCTTGTCACCCAATGACGAAATACCATGCCCCTGATTAGAACCTAACATCTTAAATGTAATAAACTCATTATCTTTTAGATAATTGCCGTAAATTCCAAATACTAATGGAACATCCAGCAAAACGCGGTTTCCAATAAACTTCATCTGTCCACCGCCGCCAACAATGCTTCCTTTTCCATGATTTGAATAGGAGCTTATGAAAAATTCGTTATTCTTACATATTACTCCGTCTTCGTTAGTGCATGATGTATCAAAAATCATCGACCACGTACTGTAAGAGCAGTAAAGCTCCATAATATTATCCTCAATAAGACAATTTTTAACATTACCAAAAGTCATAAACTTTGAATCACATTCAGATATAAAATGATTTCCAGCTATATGAATATCTTCAACGCCAACTGAATCGTTATATGCAATTGTAAATCTCATAGTCGCATTTTTCACGACATCCACGTATTTGGGACTATATGAACGAATTGTATTATTGATAAAATCAACATTTTTCACATATGCAGTCTCTTTGGAAGTACTAAAAAATCCAATTTGTTCATCACGTGCATTACCAACCAGTTCACAGTTCATAATGGTAATATTTTCTTCGCCATGTGACCATATATCAAGTACACCTACATTAGCTCCTCGATATGTACCACTCATCTGTTCAAAATAACAGCCATCAACTGTTATATTTTTATTTCCACAGTAGCAACATAAATTTGAGTACTGCTTGTCCTGATAATAATATCCACTCCATGCTTCTTCCGGAACTATGAGATCTACATTATCCACATATACATTATCACAATACGTCATTGTAAACTGTCTCATATAATGATATAAATCAACCTCTCTTGCCTCAACTCTGAAGTTAGCATAATAAACATTATATCCTCTCCAGGTCTGAAAGAAATGTTCCGAATAACCGTAATCTTTTCTGTAATCATTATCTGTAAAAAATACCGACTTATCACCTTCACCTACAATTGATAAGTTCGAGGCGCCCATAGGCAAATATAATGTTTTGTCATGACCTACTACAAGCTGGTCTGTACACTTGTATTCACCCTCCGGTATATAAATAATCGCTCTGTCAACTGTATCTTTATTTGCCTGCATATAATTCTCTGCAAACAACACAGTATTATTAAAGCCTGCATTATCTGAATTAATTCCGTCACCCTTAGCACCAAACTGTTTAATACTAAGTGCCACATAATTCTCATCACCAATCTTAGTGGTGGTCGGAATCGGTTCCGCAAATAATCCGTTTGCAAGTTCAACACTAATCTGTTTCTCATTTTTACCCTTAATAAGATACAGACATGCACCACCATCATCCGGTTCATAATATCCACGAACCATTACATATGCACCTTTTAACAATCTCTTGTCAGTGCTGTTCTCTAATTCTTCTACCGAGTCAAAAGTCTCCATAATCGCTGAATCAGTAGTAGCTAAAAAATTGTAATCCTTAAGGAACGAATAATTAAGCTCCTTGTATTTTCCGGCTTGCGCTATTGTGGCTTTGTTTTCCCACTTGTCATCCGGCCTTTGTGTGCTAACATTGTCAGCAGTTTCAACTGTATTATTAGCTATTGTTGAGTTGCCAAATACGCTACAAGACGACATAACAAGCGCAAGCACCCCTGCTAATAATTTTCTTCCTTTCTTCATAATAACCTCCATGTCGGAGCAATATATTGCGGAGACACCGCGAAGAGAAATTCGCATAGGCGATTTCTCTTCTGCGATAAGGGCTAATTGAGGCTCCGTCTCAATTAGTTGTATGAAAAATCGGCGCATCAGCGCGATTTTTCATACTGCCTCCATTTTTATTGATATGATATTTCACCTGACTCCGGACTCAATATTACTTATTATTCTATGATATCCTTCCAGAACAATCATTCCATCACTATTCTCAACCCTGCGTCCGTTACAGCGAACCATAACCTCACCAAGCACAGGATGAATCCATGGATATTCCAATTGCACTACCTTTTCTATCTCCTTCATTAATTTTACATTTTTCTGCACATACTCCTGATATCCGTCCTTAATACGACTATACCAGAAATGATAACATTCATCAGGTGTGTATCTTTTATCTGTTCCCAGAACACGTTCCATTGTTTCATCAGCATGCATTTCATAATACTTTTCTTCCTCATTTATCCGAATAATCCAAAGGCCCACATCTGTTACCCTTAATATGTCTTTAGGATTAAAATGAATGATATGTCTCTTCTCTTTGTACTCATACAGCTTTTGTACAAACTCTTCCCTCTCTTTGTATCTGTCGTTTTCTTTCAAAATGTATCCGCCGTCGAAATCCTCTATTTTACATGGTTTATCAAACAAATATCCCTGTAACACATTCGGAGACAGCCCCTCTAAAACAGCAAGTTCATGCATATCTTCTACACCTTCACAACAAATCCTTATTGAGTTGGTCCTTGCAAATTCTATCATATTGTATATCAGTTTATAATTATATGTTCCTTCATCAATGTTACTGATGAATAATCTGTCAATTTTAATCTCGTCAACTTTGAGCTGCTTTAAATATCCCATATTGGAATATCCCGTTCCAAAGTCATCAATTGAGATTTCTATTCCCGCTGCTCTAAAACGTTCAAATATCTCACCAAAATTCTTTATCTCTTGTAGCTGTATTGATTCTGTAATCTCTATTGTCAAAGCATTTCCAGGTACCCCTGTCTTATCAATAATATCGAGAACCTTATCAACTATATCCATTTCCTCAAGCTGTACTATCGAGAAATTGACACTTACACGTATATCACTAAGAGTTTTTCTCCATTCCCTACACTGCAGTAAAGCCTCTTCAAGTACCCATAGTCCTACCTTATTAATCAAATGTGACTTTTCCAATATGTGTATAAAATCACTTGGGTATACATTTCCACGTTTTTTCGACTCATATCTTAGCAGGGCTTCTGCGGCATACAAATCATAATTACCAGATTTCACCTGAGGCTGATAACAAATATAAAATCCCTCATAATTATTGTTAACACTATCTTTCAATTCCTGAAACAACTCAATATCAGCTATCCTCTGAGCCAAATCCTGCTTTGAGAAAAACGATATAGTGTTCTTTCCGTCTTTTTTTGATTTCTCCAATGTCTGTTTTGTACAGTCATACAGATTATTCTCATCCACAAATATATCTGAATTTCTTGGTACAACACCCACAGATATTGTATATTTTTCAGAAATCATCTGTTGAATCTGCGTAAATATTTCCTTTACCTCATCCTCTGTAGATACATCTACATTCGTAGCAAAACAATCGTGTTCCACATGGTATATACACGAACTCTTTATTACTGATTCCAGAATTTTAGCAAAATCCCTTAAAAGATTATCCCCGTAACCTCTTCCGAATTTGATGTTTATATCTCCCAAATTATCTATGTCAATCAACATAAAATATCCTTTTATGTCATTATCAAATTCGTCTTTTATGTCATTCATCATCTTTGTCTTATTAAACAATCCTGTCAAAGGATTAATTAAAAGATTCATCTCTGTCTCAGACACTCTTCCTATCATAACGAAAGGTTTTCCTTTATCGTCATCAATTACACGTCCTCGACAATTAATCCAAACGACCTCGCCTTTACAATTTACCCATCTGTAATTCAGGTTATGGACTTTCTTCTTTCCTGACATTAGCAACTCAAGATCATCCTGAATCAGGCTACGGTCATCCTCATATACAATTGATGCCAAATCCTGTGTAGTAATACGTGTCATTACATCGCCACCAAATGCGTAATTCTTGCCGGCATCTCCCATAAAATATATCTCGTCCTTAACAGGTATGTTCCATAAAAACAAATAATCATCTGTGCTTTTACTCAGAATCTCCAACACATTGAGATAATTCTTAATCCTCTCCTCGCAGTATACCGGAAACTCCTTTTTCATCCTGTACTTCATTTCGTACATTCTCTCATCGCCTCTGTTGAAAAGATGTTCTATGTTCTCACTTTCATCTTCGCGAATTGCATATCCTACAGCTATGGACAGAGGCATATTTCTGTGACTATTCTTCTGTTCTATATTGATGTTCATCTTATCAATTGCTTTTAATATATCTTTTTCCTCTTTGTCTTTAATGAGTACAGTATATTCATCTCCACCAATTCTAAAACAGCTTCCTATGTTTTCAAACGCTTCCCTGATACACCAGGCTGCATCCTTTAGCATATTATCTCCTTCATTGTGACCATAGCGATCGTTACACAATTTGAGATTATTTACATCGAACACAACGCAGGCAACATTTGGTATGTTTTCGCACTCTGTCAATTGTTTTGAAAATGCTGCTCTGTTGCCAAGTTTTGTAAGTGCATCCTCATATATCATGTGTTCCAACGCACTTCTTAATTCTGAATTTAATCTTAATAACTCCTCCACACACGTTCCCCCTCTCATTAGTACTTTGTATGAAAGACAATATTTCCTCTTTTATAGTTATATAAATATTTTATTACCTATTCTGTGAAAATACAAGCTAGTTATATAATTTATTTGCAAGAATTAGAATTGCCATAATTAAGAAAATATTTTATAATGGTTCAAGACACATTAATAATATATAAGATGGAGGATTAAAATGGGTAAAGACGTTATTGTTGCATGTGATTTTGCAAGTGCTAAGGATGTATTTGAATTTCTTGACAAATTCGAGGGAAAGAAACCTTTTGTAAAAATCGGTATGGAACTTTTTTATGCAGAAGGACCGTCAATTGTAAAGGAAATCAAGAAGCGCGGTCATAAGATTTTCCTTGATTTAAAGCTTCATGACATTCCAAATACAGTAAAAAAATCAATGTCAGTATTATCAAGACTTGATGTAGATATGTGTAATCTTCACGCGGCAGGCTCATCTAAAATGATGGAAGCTGCTATCGAAGGCTTAACAAGAGAAGATGGTTCAAGACCTATCTTAATCGCGGTAACACAGCTTACATCAACAGATCAGGAGACAATGGAAAAAGATCTTCTTATCAAAGAACCAATTGATCAGGTAGTTATGCATTACGCACTTACAGCCAAGAATTCAGGACTTGACGGAGTTGTATGTTCACCACTTGAAGCAGGCAAGGTGCATGAGACATGCGGAAAGGATTTCATAACAGTAACACCTGGAGTGAGATTTGCAGACGGAGAACTCGGCGATCAAAAACGTGTTATGACACCAGCCCAGGCAAAAGAAATCGGTTCAGACTACATAGTAGTAGGAAGACCTATCACAGCAGCAGAAGATCCAGTAGCCGCCTACGAAAGATGTTTATCTGACTTTGCGTGCTAGCTACAAGCCAAGCAAAAAAAGATATAATCACCCGCGTCGAAAGCGTTAGCTTACGTAAGCGGGAGGTTATATCTTTTTTTATGTGGCGACAGCCACGACCGAAACAAGCGCAGCTTGTGAGGTGCTTGGCTCACTGCGTCTATTCTAAAATATAATTGTTATCTTTGTCCCCACCTTAGGCTCACTCTCCACCTCTATCTTGGCTTCATGCAACTCAACAATATGCTTTACTATAGCAAGTCCAAGTCCTGTTCCGCCTGTAGCTTTTGACCTGCTCTTATCTACACGATAAAATCTCTCAAAAATTCTTTCATGTTCATCCTTCGGAATCCCTATACCATTATCCTCTACTACCAGATAAGAATGTCCATCATCACCATAAGTACTTACCTTGACATATCCGCCCTCATTGTTGTATCTTATGGCATTTTGCATAAGATTCTCTATAAGCTCCTTTATCATCTCACGGTTTGCAAGAAGTTTTGTGCTTTGTCCTTCCACGAATATATTTATTCCTCTCTTGCCCGCCTGTATTGTAAGTTCCTGCGCCACAAGACTTACTTCATCAAACAAATCGGTTTCTTCAAAATCTTTACCTTTTTCGCATCTGTCTAACTCGGAAAGGTTAATAATATCATTAATCAAAGAGATAAGCCGTTCTGCATTTTTCCTTATCTCTCCTACGAATCTAATCTGTTGTTTCTCATCTACCATTCCGTTCTCAATCAGCTCCGCATATCCCGATATTGCTGTAAGTGGAGTCTTGAGTTCATGTGATATATTTGCTGAAAAATCCTGACGCATTTTTGCTGCTGATATTATATCCGTATGCTGTTTTTTGATAATATTCACAAAAGGAATGAGCTCCCTGTATGGTGGTTTTTCACCCTGCTCCTCGATATTCTGCGCCATTCTTTCAATTGGGGCAATTAACTGTTTAGTCAACACATGTGATAAAAACACACAAATAATTAAAACTATCACAATCACCGCACACACTGCAGGCATAACCTTAACAAAAACACTGCTTAGATTTACTGCCTCAACCGACACTCGCAATATTGTACCGTTATCAAGCTTCATAGCATAATAATAGGTATTCATATTCATCGTGTCAGATTTTCTCACACTTTCTCCCGAACCATTTTTAATTGCACTTTTTATTTCAGGTCGGTCACCATGATTAGACAGTTCTTCACTTTCAACATCATTGTCATATAAAACTTTTCCATCTGAATCTATCCAGGTAATTCTTAATTCGTGAAAATCATGTGCCAGTTCAATATCGTCGGCATCAACATCTTTTGTCTCAAAATAAGATGTTTCCCTAAGTATTTTTCCACTTGTTTTCAAATCTCTTTTTACCTGATTTTCAAAAAAACTATAATACACAAAAGTTATGCAGATTGTAGTAGTAACAATTGCAAGAATTGTAATCTCAATTAGTCGCAAATTTATTTTTTGTTTCATTCTATAATGTACCCCACGTTTCTGATTGTACGTAATCTTGTACCAAAAGTCCCCATTTTCTTTCTGAGCGTCTTGATATGCATATCAAGTGTTCTTGACTCGCCTTCATAATCAATCCCCCAGATATGCTCCATAATTTTCTCTCTCGAAAGAACTATGTTTTTATTTTTTACCAGATAACGTAAAAGCTCATATTCCTTGTATGTCAGTTCTATAGGAGTACCATCTATAGATGCCTCTCTCTTCTCATCATTTATAATAAGGGTATCCAACTCATATATTTGATGCCCTTTAGTCTCTGTCCTTCTAAGTAATGCGTTCACTCTTGATATAAGTTCCATTACTGAAAAAGGCTTTTTGATATAATCATCCGCTCCACCATCAAGTCCTCTAATCACATCAAGCTCCTGTGTCTTTGCCGTAACCATAATAACCGGAAGTTTCTTTGTATCAGGATTGGAACGAAGCTTCTTTAGCACATTTGTTCCACTTTCATCCGGGAGCATAATGTCAAGAAGCACAATGTCTGGAAGGATACTTTGTATTTTTTTATAAAAATCTTTGCTGTTTTCAAAACCAACAACATTATGTCCTGCATTCTTAAGTGCAAATGTTTCTATTTCCCTTATATCTCCTTCATCTTCAACAATATATATCAATGCCATTTTTCCACCGCCTTTTTTGTTTATGATAGCATAATAAGATATTTATGTAAAATTCAGCGATTATTTTATGTAAAATCTACGTAAATTTCTGGCAAAATATCTGTCTTATGGCATAGGAATTACAGCAGAAAATATAAATTGTTCTTCAATAAGTATATCATATACACCATCTAAATCTTTAATTGCCCTCTCTACATTTTGAAGGCCTATTCCATGAGGCATCATATCATCAGTTTTATTGGATATATATAAGCCTTTCTCCACTACCGGCTTTTTTGAATAGTTATTCTTGACACATATTCCCAATGCATTATCTTTATAAATCATTGTAAGATATATACGCTTAACATCACAATCCTGCGATGCCTCAATTGCATTATTCAGGATATTAGACAATATAATTACCATTCTGTCATAATCTATAGTTACTTTCTCCAGATTATTAATATCCATAATAAGTAATATACCCTTTTTTCTGCATTCATTATATTTGTTATTTATTATTGCGTCCACAATCGCATTTCCTGTCCTAATACACTGTTTCTCTACCCCTTCTATCAGTTCTCCCAAATATTTTCCAAGCTCATCATATTTATGATCTGCATACAAAGCCGCCATACATTCTATCTGATTCTTATACTCATGCGTCCTTCTCTTCTGTTCATCATAAAAATGCATTTCCGAAATTATTTTTTCATTATTAATCTGATTATATCTGATAACTGTTTCTCTCTTTAATATATTGTGAACCATACTATACATTACAAAATTCATAATTACCAAAGTCATAGAGAACACTATCAGCAATTTTCCGTGAATGCCATTCTTAACAATTTCCCAGTTACATACTATTGTGATTACCATCACCATCGTTGTTACAGGAAACAAAGAAAACTGTAACCATTCAGTCACTGTAAGTTCTGATTTATTATGCTTACTACACAAAATCTTTATCAATATAAGCACTAAATACACAAAAAGATGACATACGGCTGATAACAAAATAGATGCTGCCACATCAGTATATATTATCCCTGCCACCTTTGGAATCACATTGCATATAGTTGTAATTACCAAAGTCTCAACACCCAGAAAAATTGATATTATACCAATGCTTAGTCCAATCATTTTTGCTACAGAAACAGCGTAACAGTAATAGAGTATATTACAAAGTAAAATCAAAATAAGTATTTCCTTAGCAACAAAATAATCTGAAAAAACAATACTGATTACCAAACTGAGCACGAATATAATACTATTCTCTATTATATATCCATATCTGCCACGCTCTTTCCTTGTGCAAAATATATCAAAAAATATTCTCTCACAGAATACTTCCCATACTATCAAAAAAACACTAAAGACTGACTCTATTGAAAACATAAACACCTCCTACTTAATGTCCGTTACTCATAAATCTTACGATGTTTGCCCTGTTGCTTCTAGATACCGGAAGTGATGCTCCGCCCATCATAGTCACCTCCGAAAAGCCCCAAACCTTAACATAATTAATATTTACCAAAAAGCTCTTGTGAATAGCGCAAAAAGCGTCCTGTCTAAGTTTGTCCAATATGTTACTTAGCTTTTCTCTCACATTAATCTGTTCACCATTTGACATATATAGTATCACCATATGTGCTCTGCTTTCCACATACTCTATATCTCCCTGTTGAATCGTTATTTTTTTCTTTCCTTTATTCACTTCTATAGCACAATCACGACACTGTATATTTCTGCATATAACCTCAATAGCCTCAACCACATACTTCTCAAACAGCTGTGAATTCTTAAGAACATAACGAATCGCGTCAACTCGGTATCCTTCAAGCGAATAATCAATGTAAGCAGTTACAAATACTATACACGCTTCTTCATTATCACGTCTTATTCGTTTTGCCACATTTATTCCGTCAACATCTTTCATCTGAATATCCAAAAAATACGCATCATACCAATTATCTTTGTCACATTCATTAATCAGTGTCTCACCATCGCTATATCTGTGAACCACTATATCACTTCTATCTTTAAAAAGTCTTTTCAAGTATGAATCCATCTTCTCTAAAAATTCATCCTCATCATCACATATTGCAATCTTAATCATTATCTCACCTATATTAGAATTATCCTCGAATATCGTACATATTTCTATCTACAACACCTGATTTAATTATATAACGGCAGATATTCTACGTCAATTTTTATCATTTAATGATATTTTTCCTAATAACAGCAATATGAAACTAAGTGCGACGCCAAATATTGCACAACACACATATTTCTTAAATCTATTAAACAATGATGCAAACACTACAAGCACCAAAATACCCATAAGTATTTGTCGTAATTTTTTTGAACTTTCATCCAACTCGCAATCATTCCAATCAATATTGGGATTATTAACTGCACCAATATACATAAATGCTGCAGTAACAACTAAGTATTCTATTACTGTCGTGACAAAATTGTTCATCATAATATATAAAAATTTTAAAATAAATGATAAATATATAAATATACTTAAAAGGTAACACTTTATAAATGTTGATGCATGATATCCACCTGCTCTTTTTCGTATAGCAGAAAAACAAGCCATAAATATTATTGTCTCAAATATACTGTCAGTCGCTATACTTAATATAGCAACTGACAGCAACACAACATATTTCTCTAACTTCATCAAAAGAACATATTCATATAATTCTAATTTATTTTTATTTATTGCACCAATATCTTCAAGTTTATCCAGTATTTTTTTTACTATATACTCCATTAAGAACTCCCTGTATCACATAGTAAATTCATAACAGGTATAGCATTATCGCCATACCTGTTACATATCAAGCAAAACAATTTATAGATTTTATTATCCCTACATCTCACTAATCACACCTTTATCCATCTCATGAACAGTATCACATAGTATCTCTATGTCCTCCGTGGAATGTGACGCAAGTATTATTGTCTTTCCCTGCTCCTTAAGCTTCATAAGCAGTTCCC
>JBGVIE010000037.1:0-19387 GCA_045122895.1 Lachnospiraceae bacterium | reverse complement strand
GACTTCGATAACAGAGCAATTGTGTCTGTTGCAGGCGTTATTGTAAAACAGCTTGAAGTGAAAAAAGTAAAGAGTTTACAAATCGTTACCGGATATATTAAAGATGGGCGTGATGATATACTTAAGGTGGTTTGGTTTAATATGCCCTTTTTAAGAAACAGTTTAAAGCCGGGATACAGAGTTATATTGCGAGGGCGTCTAAGTAGAAAGAAAGGGAATATAGAATTAGAACAGCCTGAAATTCTAACTTCAGAACAGTATGTAAAAAAGATGAGTGAGATGCAGCCATTATACGGACTTACTGCAGGACTTTCCAATACTGTGGTCAAAAAAGCTGTAAAATATGTACTTGATAATGGTATGTATGATAACGAATATCTTCCGGAAGAGATAATAAAAAAATATAATCTGATGTCATATGACGAAGCAGTAAATAATATACATTTTCCGGAGAATAAGGCAAAACTTATAGATGCCAGAAAAAGACTTGTGTTTGATGAACTTTTTCTATTCATCAATTCAATGAAACGGTTGAAAGATAATTCTGTAGATATTTCAAATGAATATCTGATAGATAATTTTAATGCGTCTGAAGAGCTTATAACAAAACTTCCATACGAGCTTACAAATGCGCAGAAGAATGTATGGGAAGAGATAAAAAAAGACTTATTTTCAGGAAAAAGATTAAACAGACTAATTCAGGGTGATGTAGGTTCAGGAAAGACGATAATCTCTTTTTTAGCGTTGATAGCAGCGTCAGCAAAAGGATATCAGGGAGCGCTTATGGCACCTACGGAAGTCCTTGCAAAACAGCATTATATCTCGCTTGTGGATATGAAAGAAAAATATAACCTTGAGATATCTCCGATTCTGTTAACAGGTGAGATGAAAGCAAAAGAAAAACGTGAGGCACACGAAAAAATACTATCAGGTGAAGCTGATATAGTCATAGGAACTCATGCACTTATTCAAGAAAAGGTTGAATATAGGAATCTAAGCCTTGTAATTACGGACGAACAGCATAGATTTGGTGTAAAGCAAAGAGAAGCTTTGTCTACAAAGGGAAATAATCCGCATATAATGGTAATGAGTGCAACTCCAATCCCAAGAACCCTCGCCATTATTTTATATGGAGACTTAGATGTATCTGTAATAAATGAGCTTCCGGCAAACAGACTTCCCATAAAGAACTGTGTTGTGGGCAGGGATTATAGAAAAAAAGCGTATAAGTTTATGTTGGATGAAATAAAAAAAGGCAGACAGGTGTATGTAATATGCCCTATGGTAGAAGAAAGTGATAATCTGGAAGCAGAAAATGTTGTGGATTACGCAAACAATTTAAGAAGTATATTTCCAGATGATGTTACCATAAGCTATCTTCATGGAAAAATGAAATCGGCAGAGAAAAATCAAATAATGCAGGATTTTTCAGATGGAAGAACGGATATACTAGTATCTACAACCGTTATTGAGGTGGGAGTAAACGTTCCAAATGCAACAGTTATGATGGTTGAAAATGCTGAACGGTTCGGACTTGCTGCCCTTCATCAGCTAAGGGGCCGTGTAGGTCGTGGAGAACATCAGTCATATTGTATTTTTCTTAGCACATCGGATAAGGAAGAAACTATGGAGAGATTATCAATACTAAATAATTCAAACGACGGATTCTACATAGCATCAGAGGATTTGAAACTTAGAGGAGCAGGAGATTTCTTCGGAATCAGACAGAGTGGCGATATGGATTTTAAACTGGCTGACATATATCAGGATGCTCTTATTATAAAGCAGGCGTCAGAAGCAATTAAGCTGATTAATGCCGGAGAAATAGCAATAAGAGAAGAGGAAGAATTATGTATGTATGCAAAAATAGAAAAATACACAAAGAAAGCAATGGAAAATATAAATCTTTAAACCATTGAAAAATGATAAAATATAAAATATACTGTATTAGGAATTATTGAACAAGGAGGAAATGAACGTGAATATAGTAGTATTATGCGGTGGTATCAGCACCGAGAGAGAGGTATCAATAAGAACCGGAAAAATGGTGTGTCAGGCACTTCGTACTAAAGGTCACAATGCAATAGCACTTGATGTTTACTGTGGCAACACAGATATAGATGTTCTTAATCCATTTAAGAGTGAGTATGATGTAGAAAATGAATTCAAGAGAATCGAAGAAATTGACATAGATAAAGTAAAAGAAGAAAAAGCAAACAATGACCTAGGATTTTTTGGAGAGAATGTTTTGAAAGTATGTAAGAAGTCAGATATTGTATTTATGGCTCTGCATGGTGAAAATGGGGAGAACGGAAATGTTCAGGCTGCATTTGAACTAAACAATATTAAATACACAGGAACAGGTCCACTAGGAAGTGCGATGGCAATGGATAAGGGAATAACAAAAGAGATTCTTACCGCAAACAACGTACCTTCACCAAAGGGGGTTAAGATTAGAAGGGGAGAATCTACAAACCTTGCAGAATATGGTATAAGTATTCCTTGTGTGGTAAAGCCATGCTGCGGCGGTTCTAGTGTAGGTGTGACAGTTGTTCTTGAGGAAAAAGATTATGAGGCAGGACTTTCTGAAGCGTTTAAGTATGAAGATGAGATTCTTATAGAAGAATACATAAAGGGGCGCGAATTTTCTGTCGGAGTAATTGCAGAAAGAGCGCTTCCTGTAATTGAGATAATACCAAAGACCGGTTTTTATGATTACAAGAATAAATATGTTGCAGGTATGACAGATGAAATATGTCCTGCTAATTTAGATGAAAAAACTGCGAAAGAAATGCAGGAGAATGCAGTAAGAGCTGCAAAAGCATTAAGACTTGGTTCGTATTGCAGAATTGATTTTCTTCTTAAGGAGAATGGTGAAATGTACTGTCTTGAAGCCAATACACTTCCAGGAATGACTGCTACAAGCCTACTTCCACAGGAGGCAAAGGTAGAAGGCATTGAATTTGAGGATTTGTGTGAATTATTGATAAAAGAGTCTTTAAAGTAGTGATTGGAGATAAGCTATGAAAAACCTTACACTTAAAAATATTGCAAAAGCAAGTAATGGAATATTAAAAAATGATAATTCAAAGGGTATAGAAGTAGATAATATTACAATCGATAGTAGGGAGGCAAAAGAAGGCTCATTGTTTGTATCAGTTGTAGGTGAGAGAGTAGATGGTCACTCTTTCATCTCACAGGTATACGAAAAAGGAGCTTTGTGTGTTCTTACTGAAAGAGAATTAACTGATGAAGAATTATCGTATAACAAGCCATATATTATAGTTAAATCAACACTTCAGGCACTTAAAGATATAGCAAAGTTCTATAGACAGCAGCTTGATGTAAAGGTAATAGGAATAACAGGAAGTGTTGGAAAGACAAGTACAAAAGAAATCATAAGTTCTGTTCTTTCAACAAAATACAATGTACTTAAGACTCTTGGCAATTTTAATAATGAAATCGGTGTCCCGTTAACACTTTTCAGACTCAGGGAAGAACATGAGATTGCTGTAATCGAAATGGGAATTAACCATTTTGAGGAGATGCACAGATTAAGTGATATAGCGCGTCCTAACGTATCAGTGATTACGAATATTGGTATATGTCATTTAGAAAATCTTATATCAAGAGATGGTATTTTTAAGGCAAAAACCGAGATGTTTGATTATTTGTCAGATGATGCTTACGTTATATTAAATGGTGATGATGATAAGCTTTGTAATGTTAAAGAGGTACAAGGGAAAAAGCCTGTTTTTTACGGAATGGATAAGAAATTTGATGTATATGCAACAGATGTGTCGGAATGTACAATTGATGGAATAAGTTGTAAGGTTCATATAAATGGCACTGTTATTGAGGAAAATATTCCAATTCCCGGAATTCATATGGTATACAACGCTATGGCGGCAACAGCTATTGGAAAGTATTATGGACTTACGGACGAAGAAATAGCTACTGGCATTAAGAATTCCAGAACTATATCCGGGAGATTTAATGTAATAAAGAAAGAAAACTTAACAATTATTGATGATTGTTATAACGCAAATCCTGTATCAATGAAAGCTTCGATAGATGTGCTTTCAAAGGGGGAAGGGAGGAAAGTTGCGATACTGGGAGATATGTTTGAACTTGGTGAGGATGAGGTTAAGTTACACAGTGAGATCGGAACATATCTTCAGGGAACAAATATTGATTTAACAATATGTATTGGAACACTAGCATCAAATATAAAAGCAAGTAATAAGAAAATTGTTTATTTTGAAAGCCTTGATGGATTTTTTAATGAAGCGGGAAACTTGATTAAAGAAAATGATACTGTTTTAGTGAAAGCCTCACATGGAATGAAGTTTGCTAAAATAGTTGAGTTTCTCGAGAAAAATCAATACTAATATAGTGCAACAATGACAAAAATCGACAAATTTTTATAGACATTTTGTGTAAAATATACTATAATTTCCTTGTGAGAAAAGTTAATAAGTGACGTGATATACGAAAAGGCAAACTTACCGAAAGGTAAGGACGCAAAGCCAAGGGTCTTAGCTCTGTTATGAGTAGTGATAGCCGGTTACCGAAAGTACTGATTTTATAAGGAAGATAACTAAAGGACCCTGAATTTTTATTCAGGGTCCTTTTATTTTACAAAAAGCTTCACTTTAATATAATTCGTTTTATATGAAATCAGAGCCTTCGGAATAGTAATAAATTTTACATTCTTGGGAGGAAATTATTAATGAGAAGACAATTATTTAGAAAAGCGATAGCAGGTTTTATGGTTACGGCAATGTTGGTCGGAAATTGCCAGTCATTTGTAGCAGATGCAGCAAATGATGTTGCTTCAGATATAGAAGATGATGGATATACAATGATTTGGAACGATGAATTTGATGGAAATACTTTGGATACATCAAAATGGAGTTACCAGGTAGGAAATGGATATTATGGATGGGGAAACTACGAACAGGAATACTACACAAAGGATAATGTAACTGTAAGTGATGGTTCATTGAAAATTACAGCTAAAAAAGAGAGTAAAGGCGGATGTTCATATACATCCGGAAGAATTAGAACTATAACTGATGATGGAGAAAAATTATTTACTGCAAAGTATGGAAGATTTGAAGCAAGAATAAAATTACCTGAAGGTCAGGGATTATGGCCTGCATTTTGGATGATGCCGGCTGATAGTGTTTATGGAAGCTGGCCATTGTCTGGTGAAATAGATATTATGGAAGCAAGAGGAAGAGTATTAGACAAGGTTTCAGGTACAATTCACTATGGTGAATCAGGTTCAAATCATAGAAGCAATAGTGGTAAATATACATTTGGTGAAGGACAGGACATTACAGGATATCATGTGTATAGTGTTGAATGGAGTGAGAATACTATTATATGGTATGTTGATGGTGAAGAGTATTACAGAACAAGCAATTGGTATACAATGACAGATGACGGTGAATTTTCTAATTATCCTGCACCGTTTGATCAGGAATTTTATCTTATTCTTAATCTTGCAGTTGGTGGTAATTATGACAATTACTTAACACCGAATGACAGTGATTTACCTGCTCAGATGGAGGTTGATTACGTCAGAGTTTACCAGAAAAATGATGGATACACAACATCCGGTATCAAGATGCCGGAGGGCGAAAGAGATACTGATGGATATGATTCAATTACAAAATACAATGGTAACAATTTGTTAAATGATATATCTACAGTAAATGATGTTATTGCTGATAGAGATTCAACAATGATTAATTTTGGACAGTGGTATTTTTTAAATAACAGTAAGTACGGAGGAGATGCCAGACTTGAAAAGATAGATGTTGATGGCAAAACATATGCTAATATTATTATTGATGATGGCGGAACAAGTACATATGCGGTTCAATTAGAGCATTTGACATCATTTGCAAAAGGATATTTGTACAAAATTAGTTTTGATGCAAAGAGTTTAGATAGCGACCGAATAATAGCTATGAAGATAATGAATAGCTCATATATTAATTATATGGCATCATATAAGCCTACTCTTACAAATGAGATGAAACACTATGAAATTTCTTATATGATGACAGATGACACAGATGTTAAATCAAGAATTCAATTTAACTTAGGTGGTGAGACTGGAAATATATTACTGGGTAATATAAAAATCGAAGCTATCGACAACTATGTTATAAATGATAAAGAAGTGACTGATGCTGAGGAGATTACTGCTACAGAAGAAATAACTACCACAGAAGAAATAACTACCACAGAAGAAGTAACTACCACAGAAGAAGTAACTACTACAGAAGAAGAGACTACTACAGAAGAAGTAACTACTACAGAGGAAGAGACTACTACAGAGGAAGAGATTACTACTGAGGAAATAACTACTACTGAGAAAGAGACTACCACTGAAGATTCAACTGAAATCGAAGATTCTAAAATAATATATGAGAATGCAAATGTTTCATTAGGAATGTATAACAAGGGTTTGTTTGGAGGTATATTAAAAAAGAGTTCTTTAATAAAAGTATGGGAAGATGATTCAATACAGGTTGAGGAAGGTAAGCAGTACAAAATTACATTTTTGATGAAAACTTCTTCAAGCAGCGGAAAGACAGTTGGTTATTTATTAGAAGATGAAAACGGCAATAAAGTATCAGCTTCACAAAAAGTTAAGCAGGAATATGTTGAAGTATCATATGAGTTTATTGCAAAAACAACTGGTTCAATGAAGTTACAATTCTATTTGATGAGTAATTCAGGAAATTATAATTTATATGTAAAAGATATTTTGATTGTTGAACAATAATTAGCTAATCTTACCAGTTTATAATATTGATTCCTCCATATACTATGAGTGTAACATATATATGTCACAACAAAGCAACGTAAATCAACGAAATGGAGGCAATCAAGTTATGAATAATAACACAACATCTTCAAACACTAATCCTAATGTCAAGGAAGCCAAAAGTGCTATGAACAGATTTAAGATGGAAGTAGCTAACGAAATCGGTGTACCATTAACAGATGGTTACAATGGTAACTTAACCTCTGCACAGAACGGATCTGTAGGTGGATATATGGTTAAGAAAATGGTTGAAGCTCAGGAAAAAGAAATGTCTGGTAAGCAGTAATCCATTAAAAAGATTTAAAGGGTGCTAACAAAAGCACCCTTTTTATTATGTGTAATCTTTACTTAATGTACCATTCCAGAATAATAGATACTTAAGATAAATATTAAGCTTGTCACTGTTAGTATTAAAATCACCATCATACATAAAATAAGATAGTTTTGACTTAAAATCCTGTCTGAAATCGGGTTCATATATAATCTCAAGCTGTGGCAAAAACACACCACTTGCCGGAACAAAGCAATTATCTGCTTTAGCCTTTTCTCTGTATTCCTTATCTACGAAAGTGGCAACACTTTTGTGCATTATTTTATCTTCAAGAGGAAGATAATAATAATTCTTATAATCCTTAAAAAAATGCTTTAGTTCTCCTTTGTACATATGAATAAAGAAAATCAGCTTATCATTATTGATGACAATAGAATAATATGGATTATGAAGCTTTACATTAATTCTTGTATCAATACTAATATCTGCGTGAATAATCATATTGTCACTATCTGAAGAATCAATCTTAGTATAAGTTAAACATATTTCTGATGATGGATTAAATAATTCTATGATGTTATATACATGTGTTATTTTTGCAAGTCCTACAATATCGTCATAATTGTGAAGCAACAGAAGAGAAAGTGCCTCTTCATCCGGTTTATCTATATAGTCCTTATATATCTTTATAAGCTTGCCACCATCGTACAAGTCATCTCTCTGTATTCCAAGAAATAATTCAAGAGATTTTTGCTTTAGATTGACAAGTCCGACATTTTTTTTTAGTGGTGTTACACTGCGATATATATCTATATTTTCAAATATGTCAAAGTAATCATTAATGTCATATAGCTCACATCTTGCCTTGATAAAAGGAATGTCAAAGGTGTTTCCGTTATAGTGATAAATAGTTTTGAAATCCTTTGAAAAATCAATAAAGGAATTTAAAATAATCTTTTCTTCCTCACTATTCTGCGCAAACCATTGATAAATTGTATAGAATCCGTTATTGTAGACGCCTGCACCTATTAAGTATATCATTGAATTTTTTGAAGACAAACCTGTTGTCTCTATATCAAAAAAAAGACTATTCTCATATTTATTATTAAGTTGTAATCTGATTTTGTTTTCATAATATTTCATGGCGCAATTATATCATCAAAGAATTACTGTGTCAAAAAGTGTTGTAATAATTAACATTATATATTATATTATGATAGGAAAATTTTGTAAGAAAGAAGGTTGAGAGGAATATGTCTATATTGACATTTAGAGGAGGAGTGCATCCTGATGATGGAAAAGCGATGTCAAAAGATAAAGCTATCTCTGTTTATGAACCACAAGGACAGATAGTTATATCTATGTCACAGCATATAGGTGCTCCGGCAGTCCCAACTGTTAAAAAAGGCGACAGGGTCCTGGTAGGACAAAAAATTGGTGAGGCAGGTGGCTTTATATCTGCAAATGTTCACTCATCAGTTTCAGGAGAAGTAAAATCAATTGAGCCAAGAGTTATGACTAATGGTTCAAAGGCAACATGTGTAGTTATTGAAAATGATGGCACTTATGAGGAAGCAAGTGTTTATGATATAAAGAATGATTATACTGGATTAACTAAGGACAGAATCAGAGAATTGATTAAGGAAGCAGGTGTTGTTGGTATGGGGGGAGCATGTTTTCCAACTCATATCAAGTTAACACCTAAAAATGAAGAAGAAATTGATTACATAATTGTAAATGGTGCAGAGTGTGAACCATATCTTACATCAGATTACAGAAGAATGTTAGAACAGCCGGAGTATTTAATTGAAGGGCTTAAGGTTATTCTTACGTTATTTCCTAAGGCTAAGGGGATTATTGGTGTAGAAGACAACAAAAAGGATGTAATTGCAAATCTAAAGAAGTTAGTAAAAGATGAGCCTTCAATAGAAGTTAAATCATTATATACAAAATACCCGCAGGGTGCAGAACGTCAGCTTATATTTGCTACTACAGGCAGAAAAATTGATTCAACAATGCTCCCGGCAGATGCAGGATGTATCGTTGACAACGTAGATACAGTTTTTGCAATAAGAGCCGCTGTCGTGGAGGAACGTCCTCTTATCAGCCGTGTTATCACTGTAACAGGTGATGCGATAAGAGAACCTCAGAATTTTCTTGTTAGAATCGGAACAAACACACAGGAATTAGTCGAGGCTGCCGGTGGATTTGTTAAACATCCTAAGAAAATTATATCAGGTGGTCCTATGATGGGAACGGCGTTATTTGATTTAGATGTCCCTGTTATCAAAGGATCATCAGCACTTCTTTGCTTGCAAAGAGACACTGTATCAGAGGTGGAGGAGAGTAATTGTATCAATTGTGGACGCTGCGTAGAGGTTTGTCCCGGAAGAGTAATCCCATCTAAACTTGCTGATTTTGCAAAGAGAGGTGCGATGGAGGAATTCGTAAAATACAATGGTCTTGAATGTTGTGAATGTGGCTGCTGTTCATATATTTGTCCGGCGAAACGTAATCTTACACAGCAGATTAAGACTATGCGTAAAGAGGTTCTCGCAACCAGAAAAAAATAATTCAAATTAGGAAAGGAATATAAAATGAGCGATATGTTAAATGTGTCATCTAATCCTCATATCAGGGATAAAGGGACAACATCTAAAATAATGCTTGATGTAATTATTGCATTGATACCGGCTACAGCTTTTGGTGTATACAATTTTGGACTCAGAGCTTTAGCACTCATTATGATTACAATGGCTACATGCGTAATTACAGAAGCAGGATACCAGAAATTGATGAAGAAAAAAGTTACAGTACTAGATTTTAGTGCAGCGCTTACAGGTCTATTGTTAGCACTTAATCTTCCTGTAAGTCTGCCAATATGGATAGCCATACTCGGTGGCATATTTGCAATAATATTTGTAAAACAGTTATTTGGAGGATTGGGACAGAACTTTATGAATCCTGCACTTGGAGCAAGATGCTTTCTTCTTATTTCTTTTGCAAAGCAAATGACTGATTTTACAATTGACGGAGTGAGCACAGCTACACCTCTTAAGAACATTAAAGATGGTGCAGGTGCAGAGCTTTTGGATATGTTTATTGGTAACACAGCAGGTACAATTGGTGAGACATCAGTGATAGCTATTCTTATCGGAGCAGCATACCTTCTTGTTAAGAATATTATTGACTTTAGAATACCATTTTTCTATTTGGGAACATTTGCCATACTTGTTGTAATATACAGTCTTTGCAAAGGAAATGGATTTGATTATATGTTTCTTGCAAAACAGTTATGTGGTGGTGGTATTATGCTTGGTGCTTTCTTTATGGCAACAGACTATGCCACATCTCCTATTACAAAGAATGGCAGAATAATATTTGGTATCTGCCTTGGTTTACTCACATTTGCATTCAGATTACTTAGTACTCCAAACGCAGCACCTGAAGGAGTTTCCTATGCAATTATTTTCTGTAACCTCTTAGTACCACTTATTGAAAAGATTACGGTACCAAAGCCATTTGGTCCTGACAAAAGAAAGGAGCAGAAATAATGAAAGAATTAATTAAAAATGCTCTTATTCTTTGTGCAATTACGATGGTTGCCGGGTTACTTCTTGGAACTGTTTATGAAGTTACAAAAGAACCAAGAAAAGAGCAGGAAGAAAAAGCAAAGCAGAAATCATATGCTGCTGTTTTTGAAACAGCAGATAGTTTCAAAATCGTAGATTTTGATGAAAAAGAAGTAGAAAAATATATCGATAAAGCCGGAATTTCAAGTAACAAGGCTTTTGTAAATGAAATTGTAAGTGCAAACGACAAAGATGGAAACAGTCTTGGTTATGTAATTACAGTTACTGACAAAGAAGGCTATGGCGGTGAGATTAAGTTTGCTGTAGGTATCTCAAATAATGCTATCGTAAATGGTATTTCAATACTTACAATCAATGAAACTGCCGGTCTTGGTATGAAAGCTAAAGAGAGTAAATTCAAAAAACAATTTGAGGGAAAGAAGGCAGAAACACTTGTGTATACAAAGAATGGAGCTTCTGCTGACAATGAGATAGATGCAATCAGTGGTGCAACTATCACAACAAATGCAGTGACAAACGGCACAAATGCAGCGATTTACTGTTTTGAGTATCTGACAGAAGGAGGAGAATTAAATGAATAAAATAGTTGAGAGATTATATAACGGAATAATCAAAGAAAATCCTACTTTTGTATTGATGCTTGGTATGTGTCCGACACTCGCTGTCACAACATCCTTGATAAATGGTGTTGGTATGGGACTTACTACAACTGTTGTATTAACTGCATCTAATGCAATTATTTCGTTACTTAGAAAATTAATACCGGATAAAGTAAGAATGCCTGCGTTTATAGTAATTGTAGCAAGCTTTGTTACTATTGTTCAGTTTATGCTTCAGGCATATCTGCCATCTTTAAATGAGGCGCTTGGAATCTATATCCCACTTATTGTAGTTAACTGTATTATTTTGGGACGTGCAGAATCATATGCATCCAAGAATCCTGTAATACCTTCTATTTTCGACGGTATAGGTATGGGACTTGGATTTACACTTGGACTGTCCTGTCTGGGTGCTTTCAGAGAACTAATCGGAAGCGGAAAATTAGCTGATATAAGAATAATTCCTGAGGACTATACAATCACCATTATCGGACTTGCCCCGGGAGCGTTCTTTGTGTTAGCTCTCCTTGTGGCAACGCAGAATAAACTTCGAATTAATGCAGGTAAGAAGCCTAAAGAATCCGGTTGTTTATCAGGAGACTGTGAAAATTGTGAAATGAGCTGTAAGAAGGAGGATTAAAATGAAGACATTATTATTAATTGCAATTGCCTCGGCACTGGTAAACAATGTAGTGCTTAGTCAGTTTTTGGGACTGTGTCCTTTCCTTGGTGTATCTAAAAAAGTAAATACAGCAGCTGGTATGGGTGGTGCAGTTATTTTCGTAATTACTATTGCATCAATTTTTGCAAGCCTTATATATGACTTTATTCTTTGTCCATTAAATATTACTTACCTTAACACAATTGTTTTTATTTTGGTAATTGCCGCATTAGTACAGCTTGTTGAAATGGTTCTTAAGAAAATGAGCCCTGCATTATATGAATCGCTAGGTGTATATTTGCCTCTTATTACAACAAACTGTGCAGTTTTAGGTGTTGCAATAATCAATGTTCAAAAGGAATATAATTTAATTAAATCGGTTGTTAATGGTGTAGGTACTGCTATTGGATTTACGGTTGCCATCGTGATTATGGCAGGAATTCGTGAAAAAATAGAATATAATGATGTATCACCGGCATTTAAGGGTATGCCAATTGTCTTATTAACAGCAGGACTTATGTCTATTGCATTTATGGGCTTTGCAGGATTACTGTAGCAGAATGATGAAGGAATGGAGATTAAGATGAGTATAACTGGAATAATGATTGCTACTGCAGTGGTAGGTGGAACCGGTCTTGTTATCGGTGCTGCACTTGGAGTTGCGGCAAGAGCCTTTGCAGTAGAAGTAAATGAAAAAGAGGTAGCTGTAAGAGATAAGCTGCCCGGTAACAACTGCGGTGGCTGTGGGTACGCAGGATGTGACGGTCTTGCAAAAGCTATTGCAAATGGTGAGGCTCCTGTTAACGGGTGTCCCGTTGGTGGAGCCGCAGTAGCGGAAGCTATCGGTGAGATTATGGGGCAGAGTGCACAAGTAGTTAAAAATGTTGCATTTGTAAAATGTAGCGGTAACTGTGATGTGGCAACAACTAAGTATGAATACAGCGGAACTATGAGCTGTAAGGAAGCGGCAGTAGTCAGTGGCGGACCAAAGGGATGTACCTTTGGTTGTATGGGATTTGGCTCATGTGTTGCAGTTTGTGATTTTGACGCTATTCATATTGAAAATGGCATCGCAATGGTTGACAAAGAAAAATGTGTGGCATGTGGTAAATGTGTAGCGACATGTCCAAAGAATCTTATTGAACTGGTTCCTTATGAAGCAAAACAAAAGGTGCTGTGCAGCTCCAGAGAGATGGGTAAAAATGTTAAACTGGTATGTAAGGTTGGTTGTATTGGATGTAAGCTTTGCGAAAAACAGTGTGAAAATGATGCTATTCATGTAATTGAAAATATTGCGCACATCGATTATGACAAATGTGTTTCATGTGGCAAATGTGCAGAGAAATGCCCTGCAAAAGTTATTACAACTGAATAGTTACGCATAATTATATAAATATCGGACATACTTAATCAAAACGAAAGGAATTGATATTAGTATGTCTGATTTTTTTATGTCAAAATATAATACTTTGGAGTTAGATACAGCGCTTAGAATTGGAACTTCTTTTGATTTGATTAAGCGCAAAATAAGAGTTGCAGACAGGGTGGCATATCTTTACTACATTGATGAGTTTTCAAAGGATGAATTACTTGAAAAAATTGAGCAGTATTTCTATGATATTGCCCCGGATGAGCTGTCTGATAATTCAATTGAATTTGCTGATAACTATATTCCTTATCTTGAGGTAGAGACTAGTACAGATACTACGAAAATAGCTACGGATATTTTATCAGGTGTACTATGCCTGCTGATAGAAGGGTTTGATGAACCTATTCTTATAGACTCAAGGACATATCCCGCAAGAGGAATTACAGAGCCTGAAAAAGATAAGAGTCTAAGAGGGTCAAGGGATGGTTTTGTTGAAACACTGGTATTCAATGTGGGATTAATAAGAAGGAGAATAAGAGATTCGAGCCTTACAATAGAGACAAAAAAACTGGGTACCTCATCAAAAACTGATATAGCTGTTTGCTATATGGATAGCAGGGTTGATAAAAAACTGTTAAAACAAGTATTTGATGCCATCAATAACTGTAAGATTGATGCATTGTCTATGAATAGCCAGTCATTTGTGAGCGCTGTTTTTAAAGAAAAATGGTACCATATTTTCCCAAGATACAAATTTACAGAGCGACCTGATTCTGTGGCAGCCTCTATTCTGGAAGGAAAAATATGTATACTTGTAGATAATTCACCTGCTGCCATTCTCCTTCCGATAACACTGTTTGACTTGACAGAAGAAGCGAATGATTTTTATTTTCCAAGATTTACAGGCACATATTTGCGTCTTTCAAGATACATTATTTCAGTATTATCTGTTATTCTAACGCCTGTATATCTATTGACGGTATTAAATCCTTCGGTAGTACCAGACGCACTTAATTTTATAGCAATTAAAGAAGAAATCAATGTCCCGGTTTTTTACCAGTTGTTGATTTTAGAGGTCGCCGTAGATGGTATGAAGCTTGCGGCAGTCAATACCCCGACTATGTTAAGTACGCCGCTAAGTGTAATCGCCGCGCTTATAATTGGCGATTTTTCTGTACAGACCGGATGGTTTAATGCTGAATCAATGTTTTATATGGCAACAGTCACAATTTCCAATTTTACACATCAAAGCTATGAGCTTGGATACGCAATAAAATTCATGAGAATCTTCCTGCTTTTTATGGTTGCCTTTTTCAAAGGTTTCGGTTTTTTGTTTGGAATTGTATTAATAGCATTATACCTGTTATTTTACAAAACAATAGATGGCAGAGCATATCTTTATCCTATTGTGCCACTTAATATAAAAGAATTCATAAGAAGAGTCACAATGAGTAATAAAAGGTAGACTTTTATTTTAGAAATGGGTAAAATTACATTAGTATGATTTAGGATATGATATATGGAGGAACTAACTATATGAGAAGAAAATTTTTGTGGGCAATGCTGATGATTACTGTTATATGTGTTGTTATTGGCTGTGGGAAGAAAAAGGAAGGCGTTAAGGAAGTAACGGAAGAAAAGAATCCTGATGCTATTCTTTATGAGAAGCTTTTTGATATCAACAATGTTGTAAAGGTTGATATCGACATATCTGATGAAGAACTTTTGAAGATTCAGAAAGATTATGAGAAATACGGTGGAAGTAAATCGCCTATATACAGACGGGCAGATAAGGTTACCATTACCATTAATGATGAGGATTATGTTATTGAAGATGTAGGTGTTCGCATGAAGGGTAACACATCGAGAGAGTCATTTTTTAACTCTTCGAACATTATGTACAATCTTATCAATTTTAGATTAAGCTTTGATGAGACTTTTGACAATCCAGAATATTATGGCACAGAAGCGAGAGTGTGGGAAGATGAGAATGCAAAGAAAGAGCGTGAAAAAAGAAAATTTGCTACCCTGTCAGGACTAGAGCTTAAGTGGAACAAGAATCTTGATACTACTTATGTAAGAGAGATTTATGCAAACGATATGTTCAGAGATTTTGGACTTATGTCACAGCATGAAGGACTTGCCGCCACAAGAATTGGTAAGACTAATGTTGGTGTTTATATGATTTATGAGCCGGTTGATAAACAGTTTTTAAAGAAATATTTTAACAAAGATGAAATCGGTGATTTGTACAAGGCTTCGTGGACTAACAGACCGGCAGGCTACACGAAAGATGCTAGCTATGGAACAGATACTAATTCCAGTTCAAGGTACAATTATACACTTAAGACAAATAAGAAAACATCAAAGCATGAATTATATTCAAAATTTATTGAACAGATTAATGATAATAACATGACTAAAGAGGCTTTTTCCAGCGTAGTTGACACTGACTATTTTGTAAAATTTTCTGCTGTAAGCTATTTTGTCGGAAATCCGGATGATATGAGAAACAATTTCAACAATCATTATCTGTATCTCACAAAGGAGAATAAAGCTTATTTTATTCCATATGATAACGACAGAGTGTTTGGAATAACTGTAGACTGGAATCCTGATGGTACCGGTATGACTGCTGTTTCGCCTTTTTCAGATGTTGCAGCAGGATTTAAATCATGGCAGTTTAATCCTCTTATCAGGAATACCATAATTAATAAAGATGGCCTGCTATACGAAGAATATGTTAAAGCTCTTGATGAAGTTGCAAAGAGTAAATGGCTTACAAATGAGCATTTTGAAACATATTTTGAGACAGCGAAGAAGAATTATGAAAGCTTTGTAGCTCCTGATAAAGATTTTGACAATGCATCGAAGGGTGCTTTTAAGTTTACTTTAGATGGTGTATACAATGGCGGAAATGATATAAATATGTCAATGAGTGAATATTTAGAACGAAAGCTTAAGACATACAGAGAAGCACTTAATAATTAAAGAAATGGAGTAAAAAAATGTTATCATACATAAAAGGTGAAGTTACAGATATTGAACCGGACAAAGTAGTAATCGAGAACAACGGAATAGGATATAATGTGTTTGTTCCTTTGTCTGTTATAGGAAGAGTATCCGGCATTGGTGAAGAAGTAAAAATCTATACATACCTAAGTGTAAAAGAAGATTCTATGACATTGTTTGGATTTTCATCAAAAGAAGAATTAAAGATATTTAAGATGATTCTTTCAGTAAGTGGAATTGGTCCCAAAGGTGCTCTTGGAATCCTATCCACATTGTCACCTGATGAATTGAGAATAGCAGTTTTAGCCGGAGATAAGAACGCAATTTCAAAAGCGCCGGGTATTGGCCAGAAAACTGCACTGAAGCTTATTATAGAGCTTAAGGATAAACTTGATATAGAGGATGTGTTTGTATCAGAAGAGACAGATGTCAAGTCAGGAAGCATTGATGCTTCGGTTAAGAATGATGCTATACAGGCTCTTGTGGCACTTGGATATTCTAAATCCTCAGCAGCCTCATCAATCAAGGGAATGAGTGTAGATGCTGATACAACAGTAGAAGATGTTATTAAATATGCACTTAAGAATATGCTTTAGGGAGAAAAAATGGATATCGAGATTTTATATGAGGATAAGGATATTATTGCCTGCGTAAAACCGGTTAATGTTTTGTCTCAGGCTGATGATAATAAAAGAACTAATATGATTGATATTTTGTCAGAAGAGCGGGGCGAGATTTATCCGCTTCACAGACTTGATAAAAATGTAGGTGGAGTAATGGTGTATGCGAAAAATAAATTAGCTGCTGCAAAGCTTTCTACAGATATTCAAAATCATAAGTTTGATAAATATTATATGGCTGTGGTTCATGGAGAACCTGAAAATAATGCTACATATAAAGATTTATTATTCAAGGATTCTAAAAAGAACAAATCATATGTTGTTAAGCGCATGAGAAAAGGTGTTAAGGAGGCATCACTCGAGTTTGTAAAAATTGCAACATTGACAAAGGATGATAATCCCGGAAAGATTTCTCTTGTACGAATCAAATTACATACAGGAAGAACACATCAGATACGAGTGCAGTTTTCTTCAAGAAAAATGCCTCTTCTGGGTGATAGGCGTTATGGAAGTGATTATAATGAATGTGAAATTGCATTGTGGTCATACAGAATTGAATTGGTTCATCCATCAAGTGGTAAGAAAATGGTATTTGAAAAAGAAATTGAAAACGTTTGTCCATTTGATTTTTTTAATACAATAGAAGCTATACCAACTTGACATTTGATGTACCTATGTTAGAATAATATTATTTGCTAAAAGTCTAAAAAGACGGGAAAGGAAAGATATAAAATGAAAAAAATATACTCACCAAAAGAAATCGAAAAAAAATGGCAGGGTATCTGGGATGCTGAAAAGGCATTTGCAGCAACAGATGACTACTCAAAGCCTAAGTTTTATGCTTTAGTAGAATTCCCATATCCATCAGGACAGGGACTTCATGTAGGACATCCAAGACCATATACAGCTCTTGATATTGTGGCAAGAAAAAGAAGAATGCAGGGTTACAATGTATTATATCCAATGGGATGGGATGCATTTGGTCTTCCAACAGAGAACTATGCAATCAAGAATAAGATTCATCCCAAGATTGTTACAGCTAACAATGTAGCAAGATTCAAAGAACAGTTAAAATCACTTGGATATTCATTTGACTGGGATAGAGAGATTAACACAACAGATCCTGATTATTACAAATGGACACAGTGGATTTTCCTTAAATTATTCAAGGCTGGATTGGCATACAAGAAAGAGATGCCAATTAACTGGTGTACATCATGTAAGGTAGGTCTTGCAAACGAAGAAGTAGTAAATGGTGTTTGTGAAAGGTGTGGAAGCGAAGTAGTCCGCAAGGTTAAGAGCGAATGGATGCTTAAGATTACAGAATATGCTGATAAGCTTATCGATGGTCTTAAGGACGTTGATTACATTGAGAAGGTTAAGGTATCACAGAAGAACTGGATTGGCAGATCTGAAGGTGCTGAAGTTGATTTTGCATTAAATGGCAAGGAAGACAAATTAAGAGTATATACAACAAGACCAGATACTTTATTCGGTGCTACATATATGGTAGTTTCTCCAGAGCATCCATATATTGATAAGTATAAGGACTCTATCACTAACTGGGATGAAATTGTTGCATACAGAGAGATGGCCTCTAAAAAATCTGATTTTGAAAGAACAGAGCTCGCAAAAGATAAGACAGGTGTAGTTCTTGGTGGTATTACTGCAATCAATCCTGTTAACGGCAAAGAGATTCCTATCTGGATTTCTGATTATGTACTTATGACATACGGAACAGGTGCTATTATGGCTGTTCCTGCACATGATGACAGAGACTGGGAATTTGCAAAGAAGTTCAACCTTCCAATGATCCAGGTAGTTGAAGGAAAAGAAGGTCCTGTAGATATCAACGAAGCAGCATTTACAGATGTGGCTACTGGAAAGATGATCAATTCCGATTTCTTAAATGATCTCGAAGTTAAAGATGCAAAAGAGAAGATGAAGGACTTCCTTGAAGAAAAGGGAATCGGTAACAGAAAAGTTAACTACAAGTTAAGAGACTGGGTATTCTCAAGACAGCGTTATTGGGGAGAACCTATTCCAATCGTTGAATGTGAAAAATGTGGCTATGTTCCAATTGATGAAAGCGAACTTCCATTAATGCTTCCTGATGTAGACAGTTATATGCCTACAGATAACGGTGAATCACCACTTGCAGCCATGACTGACTGGGTTAAGACAAAATGTCCATGCTGTGGTGGAGATGCTAAGAGAGAAACAGACACAATGCCACAGTGGGCAGGTTCTTCATGGTACTTCTTAAGATATACAGATCCGAAGAACGAAAATGCCCTTGCCAGCAAAGAAGCACTTGATTACTGGCTTCCGGTAGATTGGTATAATGGTGGTATGGAACATACAACTCTTCACTTATTATACTCAAGATTCTGGCATAAGTTCCTTTACGATAAT
>JBGVIE010000036.1:0-4575 GCA_045122895.1 Lachnospiraceae bacterium | reverse complement strand
CTGCGCTCCTATTCCCACACTCAGAAGACCTATATTCACAAGCAGCCCTGTCATCTTGTGGTTGTAGGTAAATCCAAGCAGCTGTATGAACGCTATGAATAACATAAGCATTAACATCAGTGCAAATGTATGTGCAAGTGTTTCAAGGGGTGTCAGGTTGTTATACAGCCTGTTTGGTATAAGCTCAAGCATAGAGTTATCTATAAAAAATAGAGAAAACGCAATGTTTACATTAATAACTCTAGTTAATTCCTGTATTTCATCACCATTTTCAGCTAAAACCGGGAAATTGGTGACAAAGAAAAAGAATCCATTTACTCATGGATTCGGTGTTAAGAGCATCGAGAAAATAGTTGATTTATATTCTGGTAATATGACTATGTATTACAGGGATGATGACCACACATTCCATACAATCATCACCCTGCAACACTATGTCAATTAATCTTATATTATTTTCCGCAGACAGTTATTTTTCCATTTTTCTTATACCCTACTACTTTGATGTAGTACTTTTTATTCCTGCTAACTGTCTTACTATAACTACTCTTTGATGGTTTTACAGTGGCTAACTTCTTGTACTTTGCATTACTTGAATTCTTGTAGTAGATAATATATCCATCTACGTTACTTACTTTGTTCCATTTAACTGTAAGCTTGCTTCCTGATTTTTTAAAACTATATTTTACCGTTTCAGGAATTGTACATGCTGATACATTTACCTTGTCACTTTCATATACCTTGCCATTAACCTTTTTGTAAGCAACTACATACATTTTATATATATTTGCTGATTTCCTGCCTGTAAGGTCATACTTTGTTGTATTAGAGTTCTCTATATTTTTCACATATACATATCGCTTCTTGGCGTTATCATACATATATACTTTGTAACCTGTTATAGAACCCATAACTTTTTTCCAGGTAAGTGACACTGTATTCTTTGTAGTCTTTACCGTCATACCTGTTACCTTAGCAGGTACCAGATCAAATGTTCCGTCATACGTTCCGATATTCTTACCAATGCCATTAACCTGAAATTTTCCTTTTCCAATCTGTACATTATTAGAATATGTTATTGTATAGTCGACATCTTTAACAAGTGTTTTACCGTTATACACCACCTTAACCTTTGGAGTAACTGCTTTACCTGTATATGCATATGACTTCTTATCTGTTGTAATTTTTCCTTTTGTTATATCTACCGGAATATTTACTTTATTAATATATACTGCTGCCGATTTTTCAGCCACCTTAAATGTAGCAAAACCCTGATCACTTATAGTTACTACATCACTGGTATCCCCTAGTATATTCTGCCATTTTTCTCCTGAATGATCTGATCCCACATACATTCTAATCTCTCCAGCTTTTCCGTCAGATACAACTGCGGCAAGACCTGAATTCTTGTGTGCATCGTCACCTGTTAATGTCCATCCAATTACATCTTCTGTAGCTCCCTCTTCTGTAGTAAAATAATCCCACTGAACACCATATGCACATTTTGTTCGTGCAACCATAAGCTTGTCTATCTCTGTCTGGAAAGAATCTGTATATCCGGACTTGTTAATTCCATAATAATCACCATAGAATACACATGGATATCCGTCTTTTCTAGCAAGGATAAGCGTATACGCAATAGGCTTAAACCATGGACTTACATATGAAGCCAATGACTGACCCGGTTCTGAATCATGGTTGTCTACAAAAGTAACTGCATGTTCACTGTCTGCCTTTACAAGAGTATTATCAAAAATTTTTCGCATATCATAGTTTACATATTTCGATGTAGAAGCCTTGTAAAGATTATAATGCAAAGCAACATCGAACAACGATGTTGTACCTTCTGTATTTTCAATATATTTTGTGAGCTTATTAACATCTCCTGACCAGTATTCGCCTACTGAAAAGAGGTCTTTACCTGTTTCTTTTCTAACGTCTGTAAGCCAGTTCTTATAGAAATCTGTATCTATATGCTTTACAGCATCAAGTCTGAAACCATCAAGATTAGCTTCCTCTGTATACCATTTTCCCCAATTCTTAAGCTCATTTACAACTGCTTCGTTATCAAAATCAACGTCACAATACATAAGATAATCGTAATTTCCATTTTCTGAATCTACATTTTTATCCCATTCTTTTCCTTCAAATTTGTATATAGCATTTTTGCCTGTTAATGCATCATAATCTACGCCATCAAAGCATGACGCATTCCATTTGAAATCAGAATACTTATTATTTCTTCCAGTAAAATTAAATACTGACCATGAAGAAATCTGCTTAACTTCTCCGTTTTCATTATTTCTGTTACTTCCGGCTACAGATACTGCATTTACAGTTTCTCTGGCATCAGCGCTGGCTTTATGATTTAAAACCACATCAGCATACACTTTAACTCCATTCTTATGCAGACTGTCTATTGCATTCAAATACTGTGACTTTGTACCATACTTAGTACGGACAGAACCCTTTTGCATAAATTCACCAAGATCATATAAATCATATATCCCGTATCCCACGTCACCGGTGTTTGTTGCCTTACATGCAGGTGGAAGCCATACTGAAGTAAATCCCTTACCTGCTATATCAGATGCTTCATCACTAACCTTGTTCCAGAAATCTCCACTACTGCTTAAGTACCATTCAAAGTACTGCATCATTGTCTGGTTATCCTTTGCCTCTGTCTGCTTTGTCTCATCAGCCTTTACATTAACTGGTGTTACACTTCCAATCCCCATCATAGCTGCAAGCATAGCAGCCACAATTTTCTTTGATAACTTCATTATTATTCTCCCTTCAATTCTTCTGACTTGTCTATTCTTCTTGCTCCTACACACATTCCATATCCTATGGCAAAATAAACAAATGTCATTAATAAGTAATCCAGAAAAAGGTTTCCTATATAATCTTCTTCCACCTTTGTCTCACTCTTTTCATCGTAATAATAAGTGAATTTCTCACTCAAATCACGTCTAGCCATAGCATTTCCTCCAAGAAATGCTAAAACAAGAATACAAATCCAAGCTGTAATCTTTGCTTTTTTATTATTTTTAAATAATCCTCTTTTTGCCTTCAAAGCTCCAAGCTGAATACCCATAAGGATGAACAATAAAAGCGATGACAGCTCACTTGCAAAAATATATGCTCTTGATTTTTTAATTCCAAGCGATGCAAAAATCTTATATGATGCACCTATATGACTTATCACAAATATAACAAATACTATTATAATGAATAAATTAATCATAAAGAAAAAAATATCACTCAGACTGCTCTTGCTCCTAAACATATTATTCTTCACACTTATAAACCAGTCAAAATTAAGTATGGCATGAAATATAAATAATGATATGAGCGAAATTCCTATAAGCTCATGATTTTCTTCACCTGTTACCCCTACTCCCATGTAGAGTATCAACATAGTAAAAGCCATAACATCTACTATTTTTTTAACTTTTTCAATTATCTCTCCGTACATATTCACCTCTATGATATTCTTCCCTGAAGCCATATAACACCTTTAAATCTTCTTCCGGGCAATGGCTCCCCTAATAAATCTTCTTTGTTAATCTGGATAGTTATTGGAATATCATTACATGTAATAACAAGCTTGTACAGCTTCTCACCTGTCACTTCATTCACAGATTCGCTAACCTTCTTGATATCACCAATTATTGTGTATCTGTCACACTGAATTCCATAGGGAATAAAAGTAGAATCAACGATTGAGAAAACATCTTCTTCTTTTATCCTCTTGTTAATCATTGAATTAGTATCAAACTCCTCCATCGTAAGGCTTTCAATTGCATTTTCATCGCCCTGTTTTGCCGCCATAATAAGTATGTTTCGATTTAAATTATCTATAACTCTTTTTTTCTTTGCCTGCTCACCTATGTTAAGCGGAAATAGAATCTTTCCATCAGTGCTGATACCTGTGAAACAGATATCACTACATCTGCTAATCTTCTCACCATTCATTCTCTTTACAAAGCACGAAAATGAATTCTGCACATGAAAAATCAGAGACACACCGACTCTTATATCTTCACAGACTCCCTTGTAGCAATAGTCTTCAATCTGACGTTCAAGTGACAAATCGTTAAAAGTCCCCATTACCATTCCGTTAGCATAGGGATAATAATAATCAATATCGAATTCATTACCATTCATGGTCCCAAGTATAATTATACCGAAATCATTTCCAAATCGCGCTGTTTTTTCCACAATTTCCACATCGTTATACACCATTTTATCAGTAAACACCTGATTTGCAGGAAGTTTTTCAACCATATCCGATAGTTGCCTTTTTGATATTAAATTTGAAATTCCAATTGCTTTCAGATAGCTATGCATATATTTTTTCCTTTCAAATTGTCATAATTACAGACTATATGTTATTTTATTCTTATTTTTTTCATTTATCAACTAGATATATTAAAAAGTTGACACTTTTTTTTGATAATGATAATCTAAGTGTATATTTATTATTAGGAGATGTAATAAAATGGCACTTAAAGATACTATTTTAGAGATTTTAGAATCGAATAGGGACACATATACATCAGGTCAGCAGCT